>NZ_JBFBCG010000115.1:0-15010 GCF_040683105.1 Streptomyces sp. NPDC051020
ATGCCCGGATGTCCTTGAGCTGCGCCGACTGCATCCCGTACTTGATGCTGGTCTTCGATACATGCCTGTAGGCATCGCGGCGTTCCTGCAACGCTTCGTTGTAGAGCGAGCAGTGATCGGCCAGCATCTCGCCGAGCGCGATCCGCTGGCCCGTGGTAGGCCGCATGAGGAACTTGTACGCACGGATCATCCAACCCACCCCCCCATCGGCCAGTCCGGTCAACATAGCTGGCGCCACTGACAACGCAGAGCACCCCGGCGCTCCGCGCCTCCGGGCCAAGGATCGCATTCCCGCCCGGCCTCAAGGCCGGGGATTCCCTGCGAAGATTAGGGATGGCTGGGGGTCAGCAGTTGCACGCTGGGACCGATCTGCACATCGGCGCCGATCGTGATGGGCGCGGCATCGAGGAAGACCGCTCCGAAGTTGATGAACGTGCGCGGTCCGATGGTGATGAACGAACCGTAGTCGCAGTGGAACGGTGCCCGGATGGCGACCCCCTCGCCCACCGAGCCGAGCAGCCCCTCAAGGATCTTTCGCCGCGCGGCGGGAGTTGCCCGCGCCGCGGCGTTGAACGCCTCGCAGAGTTCGATACGCCGCTCGGTGTCCGCCCTCAGTTCCGGGTCGTCCGCGATGTACCAGTCGCCGGCCAGCATCCGCTGCTTGTTCTCCGCCATGACCCTCCCCGCATGCTCCTCGTCCGTCTCCGTCATCCGCGTCTGCCCACTCGTTCAACGTTCTTCGCCCGAGCTTCGTTCCTCGCCTCCCCCGCGCAGAGCCTCGCGCCTCCGCAGGCCAAGCCGGTTGAGCAGTCCGGCTACTTGGACAGGAGCGGAATCGCGGACAGGAGGAGGGACGGGGACGGAGACAGGGACCGAGCAGTCCGGATCGGGTCGCCGGTCGTCCTCCGGATGAGGTGCCGGACGGGCCTCGCGCGCGCTGTCCAGTTCCAGGTCGAGATTGACCCTGCGCCAGAGGATCTCGTCCGGGTCGTCGGCGCGCATCAGCTGCGTCACGGTGTCGCGAGCGGCGACGGATCCGGGTGGCCCGAAGACCGGACCGGGCTGGACCTTCCTGAGGTACGCACGCTCGTACGGATCGTCGACAACTTCTGCCAGCTGCACCGGATCCAGCGCGCAGGCAAGCACCGCAGCCCGCGCCCAGGGATCCTCCGTGCGCCTCAGCAGGCGCTCGATCCGGTGCGAGCGCCAGTTGCGCGTCCGCCAGTCGCTTCCTGCGCCCAGACATGTCCGCATCCAGGCTGGGCTGTTCCCGGTCAGCAGCTGCGGCGCCCCGGCCGCGAACCCGAGGAGCTCCTGGGCCAGGTAGAGCCAGACAATCGCCCGGTACCGGTTGAGGTAGAACGCGACAGGCGTGATGCATCCGGCCCTGGCCAGCCTGGTAAAGCGGACCGGACTGATGCCGAGGAGCCGCGCGCCCTCCGCTGTCCCCACCGTCCGCACCCGTTCTCGCACTGCGTCCGGGAACCCGTCCCCCGACCGCAGCCGGTCGATCTCCTCCCGACTCACCCTGGGCCTGCCACCAGCCTCCGCCGCCGCGATCCGCACGATACCCAGGTGCACGGCGAGCTCGAATTCCCCGCGCTTCAGGTTCAGCTCCTGCGCCGCCCTCCCTGCAGCCACCGTCGCGCCGACTTCCGTCCGGTCGAATTCTGTCGGATCACTTTTCGACGGATCGACCTTCGTCGGATCGATGTCCGTCGGATCGATGTCCGTCGGATCGATGTCCGTCGGGTCGATGTCCGTCGAGGCGTTATGCGAACGCCGCGATCCTGCGCGCGACGCCGCGGCACGCGTCGCATCGGTCCTGGCCATGACCATCCTCCCCCGTATGACTGCGGTAACTCTCTGTGATCACCGTAGCCGAGGAGAGAGCCTTGCACCCGGCCTGTGGATAACTTCCAGGGGCCGGGCGTAAGGCGCAGTCAAGAGGGGGCCCGAACCGTCAGAGCCGGTTGGTTTCTCCGCCGGCGCGCTGACGCGCGGTGACCCCCAGGTGTTCTCCGACTTTGTTCACGAGCAGTGTCATCTCGTAGGCGACCTGACCGACGTCGGCCTCGGCCGCGGTCAGCACGCAGAGGCAGCTGCCTTCTCCCGCGGCAGTCACGAAGAGAAGCGCCTCGTCGAACTCCACCATCGTCTGCCTGGCTCTTCCTGCCCGGAAGTGTCGTCCCGAGCCTCGCGCGAGGCTGTGCAGCCCCGACGAGACCGCGGCGAGATGCTCCGCGTCCTCGCGTGCCAGGCCCGTGCTCGCCCCCGTCACCAGGCCGTCGTTCGACAACACCAGCGCGTGCCGTATGTGCTCGACCCGGCCGGTGAGATCGTCGAGGAGCCAGTCAAGCTCCCTGTCCAGCGCCATTTCCCCGCTCCTCCCCGCTCATACGTTCCCCGTGCCCCACGTTTACGCGTAAGCCTTGCGCACAGCGCACGTTGGGGCAACCGCCCCTCCGATTTGTGCTCGTCGCCCGGACAGGGGTCAGCCGACCGAGTCGAGGAGCCGGGCTGTGTGCATGCGGCCCGCATACTCCACCATGCGGATGAGAACTTCCTTGCCGGAGTCGCGGTCGCGTGCATCGCAGAGCACGACGGGCGTGCCCAGGTCCAGATCGAGCGCACGGGACACCTCACGCTCACCGTAGGCGCGGGCGCCCGCGAAACAGTTGACGGCGACGACGAAGGGGATCCGGCGGTGTTCGAAGTAGTCGACGGCTGGGAAGCAGTCCTCCAGCCGCCGGGTGTCCGCGAGGACAACCGCTCCGAGTGCCCCTTGAGAGAGCTCGTCCCAGAGGAACCAGAAGCGGTCCTGTCCCGGTGTGCCGAACAAATAGAGCGAGAGACCGGACCGGATGGTGATGCGTCCGAAGTCCATGGCAACGGTGGTGGTGGTCTTGTGATCGACTCCGCCGGTGTCGTCGACCGACTGTCCGGCCTCGCTGAGGAGTTCCTCCGTCCGCAGCGGCCGGATCTCACTCACCGCACCGACCAGAGTCGTCTTGCCGACCCCGAAGCCGCCGGCGACCAATATCTTCAATGCGAGCGCGTCGGTTTCCACGGCCTCTTGGTCCGTTCCCTCGACGGTCTCCCCAACCGTTCTGCCAGCGTGCTCGGAAGGCATCGATCACTTCTCTCACCCGTGAGCCTCAAGACGTAAAAACACAGTTCAGAGCCGTCTTGACGGGCTCGGTTCGGTATCTGTGGGCAGCGGTACGGTGGACAGCATGGCAAGCAGCCGTCGGTCCCGAGCAACGTGATCGGCTTTTGACCATAGTGGCCAAACAGAGATCGTTCGATGTCTGCACGAGGTCACTATTCGAGCCGAATTCGAACCATGTTCGAGCCGGAACCGATCCAGGGGGTTGGGCCTCGATCCTGGGGCCGACCACGACGGCCGCCTACACTGTCGCTTCGGGGCGCTGGAAACGGTCCGGCTGGACAGGAGAGCAAGAGTGTCGACAGGTGCCGGCGGCAACTTCGTGGATCCGCCCGCGGAGGTGCTGGCGGAGGCGGCCGCCGCCTTCGGTCTGCTGGCGACGCCCGCGCGCCTGCACATCGTATGGGCGCTGTCCCAGGGCGAGAGCGATGTGACCGGGCTGGCGGAGCGGGTGGGCGGGACGCTGCCCTCGGTCAGCCAGCATCTGACAAAGCTGAAACTCGCTGGTCTCGTACGCTCGCGGCGCGAAGGTCGCCGCCAGGTGTATCTGGTCGACGATCCTGATGTGGTGACGGTGGTACAGCTGATGGTCGGCCAGCTCGCCGCACGGGCCGGGCACGCTCCTGCGCAGCCGGTACGCCTGCGTGAGCTCGGTGCCTGAGAGCAGCGCCACCGCAGGGCCCGGCCGCGGCGATCTCGACGGTTGTGCCCCATCCGTCGCCGTACCGACAGCCAGCACGGTGGTCGGCCGGATCGCCTCCGCCGACGCGGCAGCGGTAGGGCCGGGCCGGGCCGAGTTGACGTCGTTGCAGGTGCTGCGTTCTCTGGACAGCGGACCGCGCGGACTGCTGGAGACGCAGGCCGAGGAACGGCTCGGGCGGCTCGGCGACAACACCCTTCCGGCCTGGCGTCCGGTCTCCTGGCCGCAGCGCTTCGTCCGCAGCCTGCGGGACCCGTTCACCTCGGTTCTGCTCTGTCTGGGTCTGGTCTCCGCCGCGGTCAGCGCGTGGGGCACCGCATCTGTGATTCTGGTGCTCGTGGTGGTCAGCTGTCTGCTGCGCTCCACGCAGGAGCACCGGGCCGACGGGGCGATGGCGGCGCTGCGGGAGCTGGTGGCGACGACCACGACCGTACTTCGCCGCACCGGTCCGGAGGCGGCGCCCTCGGCCCGTGAGCTGCCGGTCGCGGAGCTGGTGCCGGGCGATGTGATCAGGCTCGGCCCGGGAGATCTCGTGCCCGCTGATGTGCGGCTGCTCCGCGCGAGCGGGCTGACCGTGTATCAGTCCGCTCTCACCGGGGAGTCCTCACCGGTCGCGAAGCATCCCGTCGACGCACCGCGCCGGCCGGCTGCGCCCCCTGCCGGACCACGCACCGACACCGGAGCGGCCGGACCATTCGCCGAGCCCCAGTTGTGTTTTCAGGGCAGCAGTGTCGCGTCCGGCAGCGGTACGGCGGTCGTGGTCGCGACCGGCGGGAACACCCGGTTCGCCGCGGCGTACGAGAATTCCGCGCGCCGTCGCGGATCGAGCGCCTTCGACCGTTCGGTTCAGGGGATCTCCTGGACGTTGGTCCGGTTCATGCTGCTCACTCCCCCGCTGGTGCTGATGGCCAACGCAGCACTGCGCGGGCGCGGTCTGGAGACGCTGCCGTTCGCCGTGGCGGTGGCGGTCGGTCTGACCCCGGAGATGCTGCCGGTCATCGTCACGACGGCGCTGGCCAGGGGCGCTTCGCTGCTCGCCCGCACCGACGGGGTGATCGTCAAGCGGCTGCCCGCGTTGCACGATCTCGGTGCGATGGATGTGTTGTGCCTGGACAAGACGGGGACGCTGACCCAGGACCGGCCCGTCGTCGACCGGTCGGTGAACGGCGCGGGCCGGCCCGACGAGCAGGTGCTCCACTGGGCGGCGGTCAACGCCCTGTGGACGCTGCAGCTCGCTGAACTGCCGGCCTCCGACGCGCTCGACGAGGCGGTGCTGGAGGCCGCGGCGGAGTGCAGCGGACCGGACCCATGGTCGGCGTACGACGGTGTGACAGTCCTGCCGTTCGATCCGGTGCGCCGCCTCGCCACCGCGGTCGTCCGCCGTCCCGGAAGGCTCGGCGCCCACACTCTCGTCACCAAGGGAGCGGTGGAGGCGGTGCTCGAACGGTGCGCGCTGGACGACAGCGAGCGGGACCGTCTGGGCGCCCTGGCCGCGCGTGAGGCCGCGAGCGGTCTGCGGCTGCTCGCCGTGGCCCTGACCGAGCGAACCGGCGGACTCGGCACGTACACACCGGCCGACGAGCGGGGGCTGACCTTCCTCGGCTTCGTCGCCCTGCGGGACGCTCTCGCGCCGACCGCTGCCGAAGCGCTGGATGTACTGGAGCATCGCGGTGTCGCCGTGAAGGTCCTCACCGGCGACCATCCGGGGACTGCCGCCCGTGCCTGCCGCGATCTGGGCCTCGACCCGGGCGAGGTGGTGTCCGCGGACCGGATCGACGTACTGTCCGAGGCCGAGCTCGCGGCGCTCGCCGACCGGGTCGCTGTGTTCGCCCGCTGTACGCCGGAGCACAAGGCCCGGATCGTCTCGGCGTTGCGTACCACCGGACGGACCACGGGCTTCCTCGGCGACGGGGTGAACGATCTGCCCGCGCTGCACGCCGCCGATGTCGGGATCTGTCCGCGCAACGCGGTCGACGTGGCGCGGGAGACCGCCGATGTGGTGCTCGCCGAGAAGGACCTCACCGCCATCGCCGATGCGATCACCGCGGGCCGCCGCAGCGGCGGCAACATCGCCGCACATCTACGGATCACACTGTCGTCGAACCTCGGCAATGTCATCGCCATGCTCGCCGCAGGTCTCCTGCTGCCGTTCCTGCCGATGCTCCCGGCGCAGGTCCTGGTGCAGAACCTGTGCTTCGACGTTGCGCAGCTCGCGTTCGCCTTCGACCGTCCCGCGGCCGATGTGCTGCGGCGGCCCACGGTGCTGCGCCCGCGCGACTTCCTGCGCTTCATCAGCGGATTCGGTCTGCTGAACGCGACCGCCGACCTGGCCACATTCGCGGTCCTCGCCCTTGCCCTGCGCGTATCTGCGACGTCCGGTGGCCAGGCGGCGTTCCACTCCGGGTGGTTCACCGAGAATCTGCTCACGCAGGCTCTGGTGATGGTGCTGCTCCGTACCGGCCTGCGTACCGCCGAAGGCAACGGGGGCGACCCGCTGCGAGTGGCCGCGGCCGGTCTTGCGCTGGTCGGCATCCTGCTGCCGCGGACTCCGCTCGGGCCGCTGCTGGGGATGAGCGCGCTGCCGCCCCTCTATTACCTGTTGCTCGCCACGGTGCTCACTCTCTACGCCTTTGGGCTGAGGACGGCCCGTAACCGCTACCAGCGCACCCGGAGATACTGATGCCTCAGCCGCACGTCCGCGTACGCCGCGCCACTCCCGACGATGTACCCGCCCTGGTGCGGATGCGCGCCCTGACGCTCTCGGACATGGGGATGGAGACCGATGACGCCGATGCTCCGTGGCGGGCGGCCTCGGCTCAGTAGTTCGCAGAGCGGCTCCGGACGGGAGCCTGATCGCGCCCGGTCAGCCGTACGAGAGGTCCTTGCACAGGTCTTCGTCGGCCGACCGCGCCCCGTCGCCGATGGTGGAAGGAACTGCGCTGGGTGTCGGCGTGGCCTCAGCAGCGGGCGACGGATTCTCTGCGTACGAGGTCCCGAGGATCACCTGGATGCCCGCGGTGCCGGACGCCATGGTCCGTGACCCGGCGAAGAGGCGCGCGGTGGTCTCCGCTTCGGCCTGCAGACCCGGCCCGTACTGGATGACGGTCGACATGCGGTCCTGGTTGCTCGCGGTGGCTGTGCCGGTGACGGTGAAGCCGTGGGCGCGCAGGAGTTCGGCGGCGCGGGCCGCAAGGCCGTTGACCGTGGTGCCGTTGTAGACGGCGAGGCTGATGCCCGTACCGGAGACGGGGGCAGGGGTGGCGGGCGGCGGCGATGCGTCGTCCGGCCTCTTGGCGCTGCGGCCGCCCTTGCCCTGACCGCTGGCGTCCTGACCGTCGATCGTCCGGTCGGCCTTGAGCGCCGCCCAGAGAGCGTGGGCCTCCGGTTCGACGATCGCGACGCGGGCGCCCTCGTAACGCCACGGGACGGTGACGAACCGGGTGTTGCGCAGATCGATGTTCTTCATCGACATGACGAACTTCAGCAGCCGGTCGGCCGATCCGAGTCCGGGGTCCACGGTCATCGAGTCGGTCGCCGCGTCGGCGAGCGGCAGCAGGGTGGTCGGGTTCAGTCCCTGGGACTTGACCTTCTTGATGAGAGAGCCGATGAACGCCTGCTGCCTTTTGATCCGTCCGATGTCGGAGCCGTCGCCGATGCCGTGCCGGATCCGCACGTAGTCGAGTGCCCGCTGCCCGGAGACGGTCTGCGGCCCTTTGGCGAAGACCAGTGCGCCGCGCGTGGGCCGATTCGGGCTGAGATCCTGCTGGTAGATGTCCTGCGGCAGACAGACCGGGACTCCGCCGACGGCGGAGGTCAGTGCGGAGAAGCCGGAGAAGTCCACGACGACGGTGTGGTCGACGCGCAGGCCGGTGAGGTGTTCCACAGTGTTCTGGGTGCAGGCCGGGTTTCCCTCGGCAGTCTCACCCACCGAGAACGCCCCGTTGAACATGACGTGGTGCTGCGGTGCGGTCCACTCGCCGCTGGGTGTCCTGCACGCCGGGATGTCGACCATGGAGTCACGGGGGATGGACACGGCGACGGCGTGCCGGTGGTCGGCGTACACATGGAGCAGGAACGCGGTGTCGGAGCGCCCCACGGTGCCCTTGCCGCCGCCCAGCTTCCTGTTGGCGCCGGAGCGGGTGTCCGATCCGATGACAAGGACGTTCTGCCCGTTCGACGAGGCGGGTGGCCGGTCGCCCGAGATCCCGTCAGCGCCGAAGGTGTCGATCTGGCCGGTCAGTTTGAGGTAGCCCCAGCCGACCCCCGCGACCAGCAGGACGAGAAAGGACAGTCCGGCCATGGCGGTGCGCCCGAGCCGGCTGCCCCGTCCCCCGCCCGTCGCCACCTTGCGACTGCCTGTCATTGGTCACCTCGTCCGTTCGGTTCCGGCTTCCATGGAGGAAGACGTCCGACCCCGCCCCACGGTTGTACAGTTGCGCAACGTAGCAAGTATCGCTACGCGAATGGATCACCAGACCTACCCACAGTCGACCGGATCCACCAATTCCGGAAGTCCGGGAAGAAGGACGGAACCCAGATGCTGCGCAACGGCCTCGAGCCCTGGCACCTATTGATTGTCGCGGTTGTTCTGATCGTGCTGTTCGGATCGAAGAAATTGCCGGACACCGCCCGCGCCCTGGGCAAATCCCTGCGGATCCTGAAGAGTGAGGCGAAGGCGATGAAGGAGACCGACCCGCAGTGAGCCGGGGGTTCGGCACGGTACGGTACGTGCCGCGCCCGCCATTTCATGGCTTGCGCAATCAGGGAACCCTGGGTAAGGAACCGCCGTTGACGCGGTAACGGCGGATGAAGCGCCGATCAACGGATCACTGGACCAACGGAGGAAGATCATGGGTGTGACCCTGGCCAAGGGCGGCAACGTCTCCCTGTCGAAGGAGGCACCGGGGCTGACCGCGGTGACGGTCGGCCTGGGCTGGGACGTACGGACGACGACGGGCGCCGATCACGACTTGGATGCCAGTGCGCTGCTGTGCTCCGACGCCGGGAAGGTCCTCTCGGACCTGCACTTCGTCTTCTACAACAACCTCACCAGCCCGGACGGTTCGGTACAGCACACCGGTGACAACCTGACTGGCGAGGGCGAGGGCGACGACGAGTCCATCAACGTGGACCTGGCCGGCGTACCGCTGGACGTGGCAAAGATCGTCTTTCCGGTCTCCATCCATGAGGCACAGAGCCGTGGGCAGAGCTTCGGCCAGGTCCGCAACGCGTTCATCCGCGTGGTCAACCGGGCGAACGGCGTGGAGCTGGCCCGTTACGACCTGAGCGAGGACGCCTCCACGGAGACGGCCATGGTCTTTGGGGAGTTGTACCGGCATGGTATGGAGTGGAAGTTCCGCGCCGTGGGACAGGGGTATGCGTCGGGTCTGGCCGGTATCGCGTCCGACTACGGCGTCAATGTTTAGACCGAAGTCGCGCTCCTGAGCAGCGGTTTCAGAGTGCCCGTAGGCCGTTGATCACCTCCCGGAGGATCCTCTCGTCCGGCAGCTGCGCGGGCGGTACGGGGCGGCTGACCCGCACATGACCGGCTTCGAGCAGATCTCCGAGGAGCACACGGACGACGCCGACCGGGAGGTCGGCGTCGGCCGAGAGTTCCGCGACGGACCGGGTCTCGGAGCGGCACAGTGTGAGCAGCGCGCGGTGTTCGGGGCACAGCTGGGAATCCTCGGAGCTGTCCGGTGCCTGGTCGGCGGCGGAGACGAGTGCGATCAGGTCGAAGTGCACTCCGCCCGGGCCCGGTTCGGTCCGCCCGCCCGTCATGGCGTACGGGCGGACCAAGGGCCCTGCTTCGGCGTCGTACCACTGGCTGCCCGGCAGTTCGGGCGGATCCGGGAAGCTCTCGATGAATCCGGGGCCCTCATGGGTCATGTCCACTGCTGTCTCCGCCCTCTCAGACGGCCGGGGACGGGGACACGGAGAAGCGCGGCGGGGTACGCAGGTGCTCGCCGACCCGTGTGACGAGCCGGGCCATCTCGTAGGCGACCAGTCCGATATCGGCGAAGGCTGTGCTGAGTACGGCGAGGCAGGAACCCTCCCCGGCGGCTGCGACGAAGAGGAAGCCCTCGTCCATCTCGACCATCGTCTGGCGTACCTCCCCGGCCTGGAAGTGCCGTCCAGCGCCCTTCGCGAGGCTGTGGAAGCCGGAGGCGACCGCGGCCAGGTGCTCGGCGTCCTCGCGGCTGAGGGCACTGGAGGCTCCCACGGCCAAACCGTCGCCGGAGAGCACCACGGCGTGCCGGACTTCGCCGACCCGGGCCACCAGATCGTCCAGCAGCCAGTCGAGTTCGCCCGAGTGCCTGCGCGCCTCGGTCCGCTCGTTCGCGATCATGAGTGGTCTCCTTCGGTGCGGGGACGGAGTGCTGTGGTGGTTCGGTGGGGCGCCGCCGCGCCTGGGGCGGCGCCGCCGCCGCGTACCCAGCCGTTGCGGTAGGCGGTCATGCGGTCCCTGGCCTGTTCCGGGGTGCGCTCGGCCGGCCCGCCCATGCCGTTCCCGCCGTCGATTCCGGTCGGCTCGGGCCGGGGCTCCTCGCGCAGTTGCGGGACGAGGTTGGCCTGCCGGACCCGGCGGGGAAGTGAGCTGTCGCCCTCCCCCCTGGGCGCGTGGGTCTCCCGGGCTTCCCTGCTCGCGAGGGGTTCCAGGCTCTGGCGGGTTTCCGCGTTCTCCCGGATCCCTCGGGTTCCGCGCTCGGCCCCGGCCGGCTCATCGCTCCGGTCCTCGACCGCTCTGCGGGAGCGTGGGCGCAGCGCGGTGACTCCGGCGGTGGGACCCGTCTTCGGCTCCAGCGCAGGCACCGGAACCGGCGCGGGGAACGCGATCCCCGCCTGCGAACGCGCCGCATGGGGGCCCGGACCGGTTCCGAACGCCACGCCGTCGCTTTCCTGCTGACGCTCGACCGATGCCTTCTTCGCTACAGCCTCTTCCCCGCCCGCCGGAAGCGCGTCCTGCAGCAGTGCGGTGGGCAGCAGGACCACCGCCGTCGTTCCGCCGTACGGCGACGTGCGCAGCTTGACCTTGATGTGGTGCCGGACCGAGAGCCTGCTCACCACGAAGAGGCCGAGCCGGTCGCTGTCGAAAAGGTCGAGTGCCTCCGCCTGCTCGATGCGCCGGTTGGCCTCGCCGAGGAGTTCGTTGCCCATGCCGAGTCCGCGGTCCTCGATCTCCAGGGCGTAGCCGTTGCCGACGGGTTCGCCGGTGATCCGGACCTTGGTGTGCGGTGGCGAGAACTGCGCCGCGTTCTCCACGAGTTCCGCGAGGAGGTGGGTGAGGTCGGCGACCGCCGTGCCCTTGACCGCGGCATCCGGTAGTTGCCGCACCTCCACCCGGGCGTAGTGCTCGATCTCGGAGACGGCCGCGCGTACGACATTCGTCAGCGGTACGGGCATCCGCCAGGCGCGCCCGGGGGCCGCACCGGACAGGATGATCAGACTCTCCGCGTGCCGCCGCATCCGGGTAGTGAGGTGATCGAGGCGGAACAGGTCGCTGAGTTCGCCGGGATCGTCCGCGCGGCGCTCCATGCTGTCGAGGAGGTTGAGCTGGCGATGGACCAGCACCTGGCTGCGGCGGGCGAGGTTGACGAAGACCCCGGAGATGCCGTCGGCGAGTTCGGCGCGTTCGACGGCGGCGCTGAGAGCGGCCCGGTGCACGGTGCCGAGGGCCTCGCCGACCTGGCCGATCTCGTCGTGCGAGGCCGGGCCGGGAGGTGCCTCGGCCTGGATGTCGAGTTCCTCGCCCGCCCTGAGCCGCTGCATCGCACGGGGCAGTTCGCGGCGGGCGATCTCCAGGGCGCTGTTGCGCAGGCTGACGAGTTCGACGACGAGCTCACGACCGATGCGCACAGAGATCACCAGCGAGGCCGCGACGGCGACGCAGCCGAAGAGGACGGCCGCTCCGGACGGGCTGAACAGTCCGCGGGTGAGCGGGTCGGCGCGTTCCGCAGCACGTTCTGCGGCTTCGGTACCGATGATGCGCGATTGGCTCCGTACGCTCGCCGCGGCCGGATCCCAGTCGGCGGCGGGCACCGCCTGGGCGGCTTCCCGACCGGGTCGCGCGGTGAGCACCGCGTCCTCGGCATCCTCGATCCGATGGTAGGCGGACAGGGCCGTGACCTTCTGCCAGGCGGTGCGTTCGGTGGCCGGGAGATCGGCGCCCGCGGTCTCGGTGAGGTTTCTGCGGGTCTCCACCGCCCCGGTGAACTGGACCAGTTGGCGGCCGTCGAGGCGCTGGGTAAGGGCGGCCGCGGCGAGCAGTGCGTCCTCGCGGGCCAGCATCTCGTCGACGCGGGCCAGTTCGAGGAGCACGCGGGCGGCGGACCCGAGCGCATCGTCCTGGATTCCGGTGAGGGCACCAAAGACGCCGAAACTCGCGGTGACTGCCTGGGTGTACCGGTCGTACACGGCGCTCTCGTCCTGCTCCTGGCTTCCCGTGCCCCCCGCCGCGCGCAGTTCGTGCGTACGGTCGAGGAACCGGTCGAGCCGGTCGGCGACGCCGGCCGGGAGGCGGCCGGTATCCGCGATGGTGTGGTCCTTGTCCAGTCGCAGTGCGGCGAGCGCGGTGTCGGTGCGTTTGGTCTGCTGTTCCAGTGCGGCGGCGTGGGCGCTGCCGGGGTCGGCGGTCTGGATCAGGGCGGCTCTGCGTTCGGCCTGGAGAGCGGTGACAGCGGTGGATATCGGCGCCCGCACTTCTTCGTCCGCGAGTTTCAGCTGCCGCAGCCGTGCCACGTCCTGGGCCGTGTTGACCGTGGCGAAGCCCCAGAGAGCGAGCAGCGAGACGACGGGCACCACCAGCAGCGAGATGATCTTCGCGCGTACGGTCCTGGGGCGCAGGGTCCGGCGTCCACGTGGTCCGGACGTCTGCTGCGTCAGCAGCAGACGTGCGTCGCGTTCGGCGCTCTCGTCGGCCGGCGGTCCCGCGTGCGCGCGGCGTCCGCGCGCCGTGGGCGCGGAACCGGGCCGGGCGGCAGTCGTCGTGCCGGAGTCCGGGGTTGTGCGGGGTAGGCGCATGGCCTCCTCGTTCCGGGTGTGGAGCTGGGCAGGGGCGGAATGGGGACTGTGCTGTGCCGTCAGGGCCTCGCGGACGGAGAGAGGTCGTGGCCGCGGGAGCCGCGCCGGGGGCGGAAATCACGTCCGTGCTGCGCGAGGCGCGTCGAGGCCGCGTCTGCGGCCGGTTCCATGGTGCGCTCGGCGGAGACATAGGCGGCGCGCTCTCGGGCCGTCGGCGACAGGGCGACGAACGCCGAGGTCAGGAAGAGGTACGAGCCGAGGCCGACGGCGAGGGGAAAGATGAACTGCATCGTCGTGGCCCCGGGGGGTGCACTGCCGGAGGGGGTGACGCTGACACCGACGGCCATCATTCCGGTGTAGTGCATGCTGCTGACCGCCGCACCCATGACGAGCGAGGCCAGTGCGACCGCGCGCGATGACTTGATGTTGAGGGCTGCCCACAGAGCCGCCGTCGCGGCGACGACGGCAATGGCCACGGAAAGGACGACCCGCAGGGGGTCGTAGTGGAGCGTGCCGTGCAGCCGCAGCGCCGCCATGCCGAGGTAGTGCATGCTGGCCACGCCGAGCCCGGTACCGAACCCTCCGACGGCCAGCGCCCGGGTCCGGTCGCGGCTGTAACCGACGGCGAAGACGCCGCAGCCGACCACCAGCATGGCGCCGAGCAGACTGAGCAAGGTCAGCGGCACGTTGTAGCGGATCTCGGTGCCGGTCACGCCGAAGCCGAGCATCGCGACAAAATGCATCGTCCAGATGCCGGTTCCGAGGGCGGAGGCAGCCGTGATCAGCCAGTTGCGGCGCGAACGGCCGTTCGTGTCCAGTGCGCGCACGGTGCAGCTCAGTCCGAGCGCCGCGCCGATCGCTGCCATCGCGTACGACAGTGCAGGTGTCAGCCAGCCGAAGGTGGCGTGGTCCAGGTGTCCCATGGACCGGGGACGCTAGTCGCCATGGCCACGCACGTTCGGGGCGCATTTCGAAAGCTGCCGGAATATGACAGAGAGCTGATCCGGAACGATCAGGCCGTGCTCGAACATGCACGCTACTTCCGTCCCGTTCACTCCGTTTCACTCCGGTTGCTGGTGCGCGATCATGTCCCTGTGACTCCTCCACCCCCTGAAGGGGGTGGCTTCTCGCTATGCCGGTTGGGCTTCGCGACGGGCCAGCCCGGCCCGTAGAACGTTCAGGGCGCCCACTGTGTCGGCGTGCGCGGTGTGGCCGCACACGGTGCAGTGGAACTTCTCCTGGGTGGGCCGGTTCTCCTTGGCGGTGTGGCCGCATGCGGGGCACCGCCGGGAGGTGTTGCGGGGGTCCACGGCCATCACTTCCCGTCCGGCGCTTTCAGCCTTGGCGGTCAAGATCGTCAGGAACACCCCCCAACCGGCATCATTGATCGAACGGTTCAGCCCGGCTTTGCCCGCGGCCCCGTTGGGCAGGAAGCTGCCCGGCCGATCAGGGTCGGGCTTCGGTGCGGGGGCCCGGCTCATGTTGCGGATCCTGAGGTCTTCGTGCGCGATGAAGTCATGTTCGCGTACCAGGTCGAGCCCGGTCTTGTGCGCGTGGTCAAGGCGCTGGCGGCGGACCTTGCGGTGGAGTCGGGCAACATTCTCCACGGCCCTGCGGCGGCGCTTGCTGCCGCGCTTGCACCGGCTGAGCGCCTGCTGCGCGGCTTCAAGCTTCGCGGCGGCCTTGCGGCCGTGACGCGGGCTGGGCACGAACTGACCATGTGAATCGGCGAGGAAGTTGGCTATGCCCAGGTCGATACCGACCACACTGCCGGTTGCGGGCAGCGGCTCGGGTGCGGCCTGCTCGGCGGTCAGCACGACGAACCACTTACGGCCCTCACGCTTGACCGAGACGGTCTTGACCTTGCCGGCCACGGGCCGGTGCTGGTGGACCTTGACATGCCCGACGCCCTGGAAGCGGACGCGGGTCACGGGGTCGTGCGGGGTCGAGTCCCACCGGACCCCGTCCCCGTCCTTCGGGAACTCCACCGTGTCGAACCCACTCACCGAGCGAAAGCGCGGATAGCCGGGCGTCTGGCCGGACTTGATCCGGCGGAAGAACGCGGCGAACGCTTTGTCCAGCCGGCGCAGCGTCGCCTGCTGCGAGGAGAACGACCAGCG
>NZ_JBFBCG010000116.1:0-14997 GCF_040683105.1 Streptomyces sp. NPDC051020
CCCGGTACCCGGAGACGGGTACGCCGGGTTCGGAGAGCGGCCTGGAGAAACGGGTCGGTGGCAACACCGGAACCGCGCTTCAGGCCGACTCAACCGTGTAGCTGGGGTCTCTGCCCAGCCGACGGCCGGGGTGATCGATTTGCAGTCGGTCAGGGCAGACGCCGTGGTTGGCGTGGACAGTCGCGGCTTCGACGGCGGCAAGCTGCCGAGGCCCCTACTGCCGGCGGTACGTGTGGAGTCACCATGACAGGATCCGGCTGTGACGTGCGATGTGTGTGGACACGAGATGCGGCAGGCACCGGTAGCGGAATCGCGCATGTCATGGGACTTGCCAGTGAAGGAGCGGTGGTTCTGCTCCTGGTGCTACGCATGGACCGAGCTGGGACACGATCCCCGTGAGGTTTCACGGCCGCAGTACCAGCCCATGTACGGGCGCTGGGAGCGGGCAGACTCACCAAAGCTGCCTGAGGACGTGGCCCACGCCTATGACACGGCCTATGCCTACACAGATTCCGGCGCGACCCTGTGCGGCATAGCGCACGACGACCTCTCTGTATCTCCGTACTTCGGAGCAACGCCTGTTGCGCCTGCAAGGAGACCGCGGCCGTCATTGACCAGCGTTGGCCGCTGGAGATGCGCGGCGGGAACCGTGTTAACCCCACGCCTCCCCCCGGTTCCTGGTGGCCCCTCTTCTAGGAAGTGTTTGAGATGTGCTCGTAGAGGCTGATTGGGCCTGGCTCGGCACCACCCGCCCTACGCGGGCGGTCATCGAGTGCCCCGGTTACCGTTTCTCCGTGGCAGAGGAACCGATAACCATCAAGTTCACGCGCGATCAGGCCTTTGTACTGTCGGACTGGCTCTATCAGGTGATGCACCGGTCCGACGTGCTGGATGACCTGTTGAAGGCAGACCGTGCAGTCTGGTCTCCGATCTACGCAATCTCCGGGGCGCTGGAAACGACGCTCGCTGAGGTCTTCATGCCGGACTATGACGAGCGCCTGAAGGCGGCGCGTCAGCGCCTGCTGGTCGAGATGTACGGCCCGGATGACGAGGCAGAGACAGGGGAGACAGCGTCCTGACACGGGATTGAGGAGTCGATCAAGCCCATGGAACGATCTTGGTATGGCGCGGGGTGATCTGACGGACGAGCAGTGGGAGCGGCTGGAGCCGCTGTTGCTGCCGATACCGAAGATGGGGCGGCCGCCGAGGGACCGGCGGCAGGTCTTCGACGGGATCTGGTGGCGGGCTAGTACTCCAGCCGTAGATCGTGATCTTGCTTGGCCTCTGACAGAAGATCTTGGCTGTTTTCCAGGAGAGTTTGGCGATGTGTCAGCAGCTCCTGGTCACAGTCGCTCGGCCGACCGCGCGGCAGACATGCAGGTCACGTCAGAGACTCGCCCTTGGCGGCGAGCGGGTCACCTGTCACCATCAAGCCGTGGTCAACCTTTCGAAGATCGTGAGGCAGGCAGACGTCCTCCTCGACCTGATGGGCGTGGCGGTCGGCTCGATGCTGTTGGTGGTGGGCATCGAGACGTACCGCGACGGTGGATCGGTGGGCTGGCCCATAGCCGGATCAGTGCTGTTCCTGATCAACCTCTGGGTAGCTGGGCGTCGATTCGCCCGGCGCAGGAGGCCGACTCCGTCGCCGTAGCGGCACCCCGGTATTTCCCGCCCGCTGCCGCCCGATCGGGCACGTGGGGGACGCGGGCGGCTGTCTGGGACGGTCAACGGTCAAGATCACTTGTCGAAGGTCATTGCTGGTAGGGGTCGGCGTGGAGACGGGTGCGGCCACCGCTGA
This sequence comes from Streptomyces sp. NPDC051020, assembly GCF_040683105.1. Classification (NCBI taxonomy): domain Bacteria; kingdom Bacillati; phylum Actinomycetota; class Actinomycetes; order Kitasatosporales; family Streptomycetaceae; genus Streptomyces; species Streptomyces sp. NPDC051020. The sequence goes on from NZ_JBFBCG010000116.1 coordinate 1,799, forward strand.
TCATCGGTGTGTGAAGACAGAAGACCCTGCGGTGGCCGCAGGTCACAGCGTAGTGCCTGCCCGCTGGCAGGCGATGTTCGAGGACCTGATGGGACGGATCGCGGGCCGCTTCGCGTGGGTCGAACCCCGGCGTCGGACCCGGCAGTTGGTGCTGGGGCTGCTGGCGGACCTGCCGCGCAAGAACTGCTGGACGATCGCCGAGCACACCGGGGACGCCACGCCGGACGGGATGCAGCACCTGCTCGGGCGGGCGAAGTGGGACGCCGACCTGGTCCGCGACGACCTGCGCGAGTTCGTGCTGGAGCACTTGGCCGACGACCAGGCTGTACTCGTGGTCGACGAGACCGGCGACCTGACGAAGGGCACCCGCATGGTGGGCGTGCAGCGCCAGTACACCGGCACCGCGGGCCGGATCGAGAACGCCCAGGTCGCCGTCTACCTCACCTACACCTCCCGGCACGGCCACGCCGGCGTCGACCGCGCCCTCTACCTGCCCAAGTCCTGGACAGGCGACCAGGAACGCTGCGAACAGGCTGCCGTCCCAGAGGATGTGGGCTTCGCGACCAAGCCGCAACTGGCCTGGCAGATGATCGAACGTGCCCTGGACGCCGGAGCCCGGGCCGCGTGGGCGGCCGGCGACGAGGTCTACGGCGACAACCCGAAACTTCGCACGGCGCTGGAGACGTGCGAACTGGGCTACGTGCTCGCGGTCTCCCGCACCCACCACGTCCCCACCTCCGCCGGACCCCAACGTGCCGACCACCTCGCCAAGCACATCCCGCGCCGGGCCTGGCAGAAGCTCTCGGCCGGACACGGCGCGAAGGGACACAGCTACTACGACTGGGCGCTGATCGCCATCACCACAGGCATTCCGGGCCATCAGCACCTGATGATCCGCCGCAACCGCACCACCGGCGAACTGGCCTACTACCGCTGCTACTCACCCCGTCTGGTCCCGCTGTCCACACTGGTCAAAGTCGCGGGAAGCCGCTGGACGGTGGAGGAGACGTTCCAGAGCTCAAAGACACTGGCGGGACTGGACGAGCACCAGGTACGCCGCTGGGGCTACTGGCACCGCTGGGTCACCCTGGCCCTGCTCGCGCACGCCTTCCTCGCAGTCACCACCGCCCTCGAACGCCGCAACCAAGCCCCGGCCGACGATGGGACCAGCCCTGACGGACTGATCCCGCTCACCTGCAACGAGATCCAGCGTCTGTTCACCGCCCTCGTCACCCGTCCCGCCCGCGACACCGCCCACCGACTGCGCTGGTCCACCTGGCGACGACGCCACCAAGCCCGCGCACGCCACAGCCACTACCGCCGCCAAGCAGCCCTTCAACCGTGAAGATCACGATCTACGGCTGGAGTACACCGCCTTCTCGGCGGGCGACGGGGCTCGTCATCGGCAGGTGCTTGCCCGTGCCGGTCCCCACAGCCCCGCCCGTGATCGCGCAGGGAGTATGGCGACCAGATGCCCTGCTCGACGGCTATCGCTTGGCGGCCACGAATCCCCACTGGTCGACCGGCTCGCCGACGGCAGGCTCTTCGGGGCGCCACAGGCTGATCGAGCCGAAGCCCGGCTCCACCAGCTCGAGTCCGTCCGCGAAGCTCCCTATGATCTCCCTGGGACGCGAGATGTACGGCATGGCACCGCCACTGGCGTACTCGTCGGACCCGGCCTGCGTCTCAGGAGTCGCGATGGTGTCGCACAGCATCAGGTAGCTGCCCGCGGGCAGCGCGTCCAAGTAGCTGCGCAGCAGCGCCGCGGCCTCGTCCGAGTCCGCGACGTGTCCCAGCGTCGAGAGCACCATCACCGCCACCGGCCGGTCGAGGTCCAGCGTCCGGCCGGCCTCGCGCAACACCGTCTTCGCGTCCGTCAGGTCCGCGTGCACATAGTCCGTCGCCCCTTCGGGCCGGCTGGTCAGCAGGGCGCGTGCATGGGCCAGGACGATCGGGTCGTTGTCCACGTACACGATGCGTGCTGTCGGCTCGACGTCCTGGGCGACCTCGTGCGTCGCGTTCGCCGTCGGCAGACCGGTGCCGAGGTCCAGGAACTGCCGCACCCCCGCCTCCCCGGCCAGATAGCGCACCGCTCGCGCCTGGAACGCCCGGGAGGCGCGCGCTATCTCAATGATCTGTGGGTACAACTCCTCCATCGTCGCCCCGAGCCGGCGGTCCACCTCGTAATTGTCCTTGCCACCCAGCCAGTAGTTCCACACCCGCGCCGAATGCGGCGTGCCCGTGTCGATTCCGTCCACCGGCGTCCGCATGCCCTGCTCGTCAGTCATCAGCCCTCTTCATCTCGCACATCGGCTGCGCGGACGACCTCCCGTACCGCGCACGCCCATGCTTCCTCACCAGCAACATCCGCACCAGCCCGACAAGGAAGTAACTCCCTTACAGGGCCCGGAGAAAGAACCGGGCACAGACCCGGGAAGACGGGCGTGGTGGACTCGTTCCTGCCGCGAATCAGACTGTCGGGGATCACCAGGGTGGGGCCAGCGTCCACAACGGGGCGTGCCTGGGCCCCCTGGGCGGCCCAGCCGGCTGCGCCGAGGACTGCCCCGCCAACACTGTTGCCTACGAGCCTGCCTCGTAGCCGCGAATGGCGGCCAACCCGCACTGTGTAGGCTGGCCCGTTCCTCGTCGGGGTGGCCCGGAGGCGCGCGACGAGCGTATTAATACGCCACGTTGTACGGTTCGATCCCGTCGAAACGGGCCGCGAGCAACGCGATGTCGTCGTCCCGGTCGCCCGGGCCGAGCATGTCGAGGACATCGTCGCAGAGCGCCTCCAGGGGCGGTGAGTGGTCGGGGCCGCTCAGCAGGCTGGCCGCGGCGAGGCGCTGCCGCAGCTGTTCTATCCCGGTCCACACGTCCCGCAGCCGGGACTCGACCAGACCGTCCGTGTAGAGGAGCAGCGTGGCGCCGGGAGGCGCGTCAAGCTCGATGGTTCTGAAGTTGACTCCGCCGACACCGATCGGCGCCCCTGGCGGGACCTGCACGACCTCCGCCCGGCCGCCGAGGTGCAGAAGGATCGGCGGTGGGTGGCCCGCGTTGGCGATCGTGATCCGATGGGCGACCGGGTCGTACACCGCGTACATGCAGGTCGCCATCCGGTCGGGACCCAGGCGATGTGCCTGAAGGTCGAGCCGCCTTAGAACCTCGTCCGGCGGCAGGTCGAGTCCGGCCAGGGTCTGCACTGTGGTCCGCAGTTGGCCCATGATCGCAGCGGAGGTCATGGAGTGGCCCATCACGTCGCCGACCACCAGCGCCACCCGGCTGCCAGGTAGCGGGATCGCGTCGTACCAGTCGCCGCCGACCCGGGCCGTTTCGGCGGCCGGGAGATAGCGGAAGGCGAGCTGGACACCCGTCGGTTGCGGCAGCGAGTCCGGCAGCATCGTGCGCTGCAGCTCACCGGCGATGTACGCCTCCTGGCCGTACAGGACGGCCTTGTCGATGCTGAGCGCCGTATGGGTGGCGAGTTGAGCTGAGACGAGCAGGTCGTTCGGCTCGAAGGCGGGCCGGTCGGGGCCGCGCAGGAAGACAGCGACGCCGATGACCCGGCGCCGTCCCCGCAACGGGGCCAGGATTACCCGGCGAGGACCTGGCAGGCCGTGCTCGGGGCCGAGCTGCTCCCGCATTGCGGCGTGGGTCCCGGTGGCCTCGCCGAAGACCGGCCGGACACCGCGCAGCACCTCGGCGAGGGCCCCGCCGGAACGCAGATCGCAGCGTTCGACCGCGGGGATCGGGTCCAGGCCGGGGGTGAGCGGCAGCTCCTCGCCCTCCACTTCAGTCAACCGCAGCTGGTCGGTGCGGCGCAGACGCAGTACGAACGGCACGACCGGCCGCTCGTCGCCCACCGGGAGCGGGTCACGGAGGTAGACCAGGATCGTGTCGGAGAACATCGGCACGCTCGCGCGGCACAGCCCGAGCACGATCTCGTCGAGGTCTAGCCCGCGCGAGATACGACGCGTCGCGGCCCCAACGAACCGGACGAGGTCACCCTCTCTCCGGACTGCAAGTTCGGTGCCGGAGCCGGGGGTAGTTGCGCTGGTGGGAGGGTTATCAGGAGTTGTCCCGAACAACGGCTCGTCGTCGTCTCGTACCGTTGGTACGTCCCGTACAACTTGGCCCGGGACGACTCCACCGTGGTTCTCTGCGTTTCCGACCAGCCACCACTCGTTGTCCTCGGCGGCTTCTGGACGGGCCTGGTTCTGTCGGCCGGCCTCCCACCACCCGACGTCCTCAGCGGCTTCTTGAACCGCCTCGTGTTCTCGGTCGAGAACGTCGCGCGCCTTCTGGAGGGCAGCGTCAACTTGGTCAAGAGCGTCATCATCCGCAGTGGTTCCGGCTGGCCCAGGGAGTGCGACTTCCGCTCCGCTCTGTGCCTGGACACCGGGCTCCGTGCCGGGTCTGAGATCGCGGAGCTCCTCCTCGAGCTGGCTGATCTGACGGGCAGCGAGATCCGCGACTTGCTGTGCTCTGTCGCGTTCTTCCTCGGCTCGTGCCAGTTGGAGGCGAAGGTCCTCAGTCTGCTTCTGGGCGCGCTCGAGGCGGCCCTCGGTCCGCAGCTCGTCGACGGGACGAGGGCTGTCAGCGGCGCGGAGAGCATCGAGCTGTCGTGTGAGCTGGGCTACCTGAGCCTGCGTCTGGCCGAGCAGCGCGAAGAGGACTGTGGCCACTTGCAAGGCCTGCAGCCGGGCCTGCTCGCTGACCTCGTATGCCTGCCGCACACGGTTGAGCTCCTCCAGTGCACGGATCGTGTGCTTCTGCGCCTCGACGAGGTTGTACGTCGGATCGGCATGAGCCGCGGTGGGTGAGGTGTTCGCTGCGGCCCACAACCGCCGAACCTCGTCGAGCCGGTGAGCTGCTTCCTGCACCGTTTCAGCCGGAAAGCAGATGTCTGCGACGGCCTCAGCGAGTTCCCACGTCAGACCCACGCCGTTGAGCTGCTCGCGTAACCGCCAGACCGGAGGGACGGATCTTGGACTTCCGTCGAAGTGCTCCGGTGTCAGGAGACGGTGCAGCTTTGCCACCGACACATTGGACGCATCGAGCCAGCCGCGAAGGGTGTGAACGACCTCGTTGATCTCCTGGGACGCCCCGCGAGCCTCCGCCCACGGCCGCCCGGGACGCCTTGCTGCTCCCACGTCGTCCCCCTTCGGATCGGGTTATTGACCAAACAACCCCACGTTGTCCTGCGAACAACATCCAACCGGTTCATCCGCGCAGGTGGAGGGTGGATCGTCAATTCAGGTGGTGCGACGGCGTACCGCAACACGAAGTGAATCTTGGAGGGGAGTCTTGAACGTCACCCACATTCTGATGGTGCTGTTGTCGATCGGCCTGGCGGTGGTCTTCTCGTTCTTCGTGGCCGGCGTCGCGTTCGCCGTCGCACGCTGGGGCGGGAGTCCGGTACCGGAGTCCGTTTCCACGTCGGGCAAGGCGTTCGCGATGGCGCTGATGGTGATCAGCGCTGTGCTCGCCGTGGTACTCGGGGTCTTCAAGTAGGCGGGGCGCCCTGGCCTGGTGTGTACAGGACAAGCTCAAAGTGCGTCCCAACGTTCCTGGGACGATCTCAGCCAGGACTTTCTGGGCGCACACCTGCCGCAGATGCAGAACGGTGATCAGGAGCCGGTCCCTGGCGCAGAGCAGGGGCCGACCGTGGGCTCCGGGGACCTGGCGGCGTTTCCCGCCGCGTTCCTGGGTCGAGGCGATGGTCTGGACAACGACTTCATGGCTGGTCAGCGGCCTGCCACGCCAGTTCATCGTGATATGGGAGAACAACCGATGCTCAATTTTATTCCATTTTGAACTACCCGGCGGAAAGTGACACACAGTGATCGCCAGGCCCGTCTCGGCAGCCAGCGCGGCCAGTTCGGCCTTCCAGACCCGGGTGCGATAGCTGTTGGAGCCGCCCGCGTCCGCGGTGATCAGCAGCCGGGTGGCCAGCGGGTAGTCGTCTCGTCAGCGGGCCTGCGACCAGCGGCGGATGGAGGCGACAGCGAACGCGGAGGTGTCGTGGTCGCAGCCGACGTTGACCCAGCCGGTATCGGCGGAGAGGTCGTAGATGCCGTAGGGGATGGCCTGCTCGGCGTCGGGGCCGACGGCGAAGAAGCTGTGGTCCTCCACCTTGACCGGCTCGCCCTTCGGGCGCCACTCACGGCCGGCGCTGGGCAGCTGACCGAGCTTCTCTTTCTTCTTGGCATCCACGCTGATGACCGGCTCCCCGGACGCTTGGTGGTCCTTGACCTGCTCGTTGATATAGCGGAACTGGGAGTCCCGGTCGGGATGCTGCCTGCCCTCCAGGGTCTTGGCGTTGACCTGGAGGCTGAAGCCGTTTTCCCGCAGCAGCCGGCCCACGGTGGGAGCCGACACGGGATGCCCCTGCCGAGCGAGATCCTCGGCCAGGTGCCGAAGCGACTTCGTCGTCCAGCGCAGCGGTGACATCGGATCACCCCGCTCGTCCGGCTCAACCAGCGCCAGCAGAGCCGGAACAAGCAGCAGGTCCAGCTCCTCGGCACTCTTGCGGCCCCCACCAGCCCGGCGGACCCGGCCACCGGGCAGCGGATCCTCGCCGCCCGCCAACTCGAAGACCCCCTTGCGCACGGTCGTCTCGCTCACCTCCGCGACACGCGCGACGGCCCGGACACCACCGTGCCCCAGCAGCCGGGCCTCGGTAGCCAGCACCAGCCGCCGCTGCCGCTCGTCCAGATGCGGAAACAACACCTCGAATCTCACAGCAAGTTGGTCACAGACCTCGCTCGGTACGCGCATACCACACCAACGCGGCAGAGACCCCGAAGCAACGTGTTGATTCTTTACAAGCCCCTGGCGGGGCGCAGCGGTTCCTGTCCGCGTTCAGCGGTATATCACCGCACTTCCGGCCCCGCCGCCATCTGATGACCGCCCCCGACTACCGCACCGAGATGCAGCACCGCTTCACCACCTGGGAGCAGGTCACCGGCACCGCCGGTCTGTCCACCACGGCCTGAGCACAGGCCCCGAACCAGGCCCCACCATGCCCCGACATACCGTCAGACACCCACACACCCAACAACGCGACAGCGCCTCATGGAGCTCTGCCGCTGAACCGGCAGACACGCTGTCTCCAGCGCTCACGAGCAGCGGCAGCCCTTACTGCTGTCGGGCCGCTTCGCCGAGCATTCTGTCCTGGGGCGGACGCCGGGCTTCGACGATGAGCACGGTCATGCCGGTGTCCGTCCAGGTTCCGTGCTCCTCGCCGGCAGCCCACAACGAGCGGGGGCAGGTGTCTCCAAGGTCAGTCGCCGAGGAGGCGCCAGGCGGTGAGGGCGAGCTTGGCCCGGGTCAGGCCGGTGGGGTCGGTGAGATCAATTCCCAGGGTCTTCACGATCTGGTCGAGTCTGCGGGCGACGCTGCTGTGGTGCAGGTGGAGCAGCTCTGCGGCGCGGCGCAGGGAACCGGTCGCGCAGTAGGTGTCCAGGGTGTCCAGGTCCTCCGGGCTGCCGGCGATCCGGGCGATGGCTGCGACGTCGGTGTCGTCGCGCAAGCTCTCCGGCGGCACCTCTGCCAGCAGCGCCAGTGCGCCCAAGTCTCCGTAGTGGACGGCTGGTTCGCGCCCAGTGGTGAAGCGCAGAGCAGTCCTGGCCTGCCGCCAGGACCGGTCGGGGCTCCCAGGAACGCCGAGGCCCGCGCGGACGCCGGCCGGCAGCCCGGCCAACTCCACGGTGGTGGCCAGGATGACGCCCACGTCGGCGAGCGACGCCGCCTTCACCGGGTGGGCCGGGCAAATCAGCAGCCCGATCCGGTCGAGCGGCAGCGGCGAGCGCACAGCAACCACGCTGAGCGGCCCAGGGGCAAAGCCCAGCAGCCGCAGCGCCCGTGCTCTGGCCGCCTCGTCGCTGTCGGCGGTGATGGCGAGCTCGACCAGCGCCGGGTCGGCCATGGTGGTGCGGGCCGGGCCGTACCGTTCGACGGCGGCCGCGGCGGCGATGGCGAGCCGGTCGAGGAGGACGTCGTCGAGGGGGCCCGGCGGGCCGGGGCGTTCCAGCCATACCGTGCCGATCTCCTCCCCGTCGAGGGTTATCGGCACGGCGCTGGACGCGGGTGCCGGCGGGCCTGGCGCCTGCGTGCCGTGGGGTGAGACGCGGGTGGTCGCGCCCGTGCCGTGCAGTCGGATCCCGGCGACGCATTCGGCCAGGCCCGCCGAGGCCCGCGCGAGGGCGGGCAGGTCGACCCGGCGGCGCATCAGCGTGTCGTAGAACGTGACGATGCGGATCGCCCCGTCGACGTACGGATCGAGCCCGGACAGCCGTATGGCCAGTGCCTCCATGGCAGCAGGATAGGAGGACGGGCTCGTCGGCGACCGCGCCGATCGGTGCGCGATCGGCCCGGGACGCACGACAGTTGGCGGGGGACCCGCGCGGGGGCGGCCGCCAGGATGGTCGTCATGGATCCCGAACTAGAGGCGTTCATTCCGCTGTTCCCCCGAACCGACCTGGCTGACCCGGTCGCCGCCCGTGGCAGGTTCTTCGAACTAGCCGCAGCAGTACCGGCGCCGGACACCACGGACCTGGACGTCGAGGACCGTACGGTGCCCGCGGACCCGGCCGTGCCGGTACGGATCTACCGGCCGCGCCGGGCCGACCGCGTGAAGCGCAGCCAGGCCGTGCTGGTCTGGCTGCATGGCGGCGGGTTCGTCATGGGCGACCTGGACACCGAGCATCCCTGGGCCACCCTGATCGCGAACGGTTCCGGCGTGACGGTGATCTCGGTGGGCTACCGACTGGCCCCCGAGAACCCGTTCCCGGCCGCCCTGGACGACGCCTATGCCGTCCTGCGCTGGACGGCCGAGCACGCGGCCGCCCTCGGCATCGACCCGGAGCGGATCGCCGTCGGCGGCCACAGCGCCGGAGGCGGGCTCGCGGCCGCCGTATCGCTGCGGGCGCGGGACGAGCGGGGGCCGGCGATCTGCTTCCAACTACTCAACCAGCCCGGGCTCGACGACCGGCAGGAGACCTGGTCGGCCCGGACCTTCACCAACACGCCCTGGTTCAACCGCGACAAGGCCGCCGCGTCCTGGCGGCACTACCTGGGCGGCCGGCCGGCCACGCCGTACGCGGCCCCGGCCCGGGCCGAGGACCTGTCCGGTCTGCCGCCGGCCTACATCGCCACTGCGGAGCTGTGCCCGCACCGGGACGACAACATCGCGTACGCGCTGCGTCTGCTGCGGGCGGGCGTGTCGGTCGAGCTGCATCAGTGGCCGGGCACCTTCCACGGGTCCCAGGCGATCTTGTCCGCCGAGGTCTCCCAGCGGCAGAACGCCGAACTCAGCGCCGCCCTGCGCCGCGCCCTGGCCGGCTGAGCCGGGCATCCCGTCCCACGCTCCAACCCACGAGAGGGAGAACATCATGAAGACCCGACTCGCCCTGGCCGCGAGCGCGGCTGCACTCTGCGTCTGCGCGGGCACCGTGGCAGCGGCGCCCGCACCCGGGGGAGGCGCCGCCCAGTCGACCGGTCTCGACACCGACAAGCTCCAGGCCGCCCTGGACGATGTCCACCAGGCGGGCGTTCCGGGGGTGTTCGCGGAGGTCCGCGACGAGGATGAGGCTTGGCGCGGCGCCTCCGGCGTCGCCGACCTCGACACCGGCCGGCCTGTCCGGCCCGGCATGCGCCAGCGTGTCGGCAGCGTCACCAAAACCTTCACCGCCGCCGCGATCATGCAGCAGGTCGAGCAGGGCCGGATCCGGCTGGACGCGCCGATCGGCGATTACCTGCCGCAGCTCGTACCGGGCGACCGCGGCCGGAAGATCACGGTGCGGATGCTGCTCAACCACACCAGCGGCATCGCCGACTACATCCCCTACGCCTTCCCGTCCATGGCCAAGTACCCGCACGTGCCGGAGATGTCGCCGCAGAGCATCGACGACAACCAGCTCCGGCACTTCGAACCGGCCGAGCTCATCAAGCTCGGGCTCGACGCGCCGCCCGCCACCGAACCCGGCGCCGCCAAGGGCGTGTACTCCAACACCAACTACCTCCTGCTCGGGCAGCTCCTGGAGCACGTGACCGGCGTCCCCGCCCAGGAGTACATTACCCACAACGTCATCGAACGCGCCGGCCTGCGGCACACCGGGTTCCCGACCAGCCCGCACGTCGAGGGACCGCACGCGCGGATGTACGAGTCCTTCTACGGGAAGATCGACCCGCCGCGCGACTACAGCGTCTACGACGCGTCCTGGGTCGACGTGTCGGCCGGACTGGTGTCGACCATGCCCGACCTCGGCCGCTTCTACGCCCAACTGCTCGACGGCAGGATCGTCAGCCCGTCGTCCCTGACGCAGATGCAGCAGACCAGCCCGGTCCGGGCCCTGGACGGCTCCACGATCCAATTCGGCCTCGGCCTGGGCAAGGTCGACGTCGGCTGCGGCACCTTCTGGGGCCGCGACGGCTCGGCCTGGGGCGCCGGGACGATCTCCCTGATCCGGGCCGACGGCAAGCGCCGGATGTCCGTCGCGATCAACCTCCAGCGGTGGAACAAGCCGGACGCCTCCGGCCGGCCCCAGCCCCACCCCATCGACGGCGCGCTCACGGCCCTGTACCGGCAGGCGATGTGCGGCGGCGCCACCCACGCCGAGGACGCCTCGTAGGTCCGGATCCCATCCCCCGCCCGCTCGTTGGCCTCCAACGAGCGGGCCAAATCGGCAGGCTTGCCGCAGCCGTCGCTGCACGGTCCGGGTCTTCTTCCCCGAGGGTGAGGACTGAGGCAGCCGGGTGAACACGGCAGATCGGCTCGACGCCGCCGAAGCGGTCCCGGTACTGGTCGACGAACGCTACGAGCGTGTGTGTGGCCGGTCGGTGAAAGTCGGCCCGGGGCGCGGTTCCGGCCTTTCGGCCGGGCCGTTTCCCCGGACCGCTTCCCGAACCCGGCGGGCCAGGGAGCTGGCGATCAATAACTCATCGGTTTGGGTGAGCTGTTGGCCGGTAGGGCGCGCCCCTGGCGTGGGAGGCGCTGCACGGCGAGGAGACACCGCTTCGCACCGTGCTCCCGACGTACCCCTTCGAACGCGAGCGGTACTGGGTCGATCCGCCGCGCGGCGCGCGCACGGCGCGCGCCAACCCGGACGGCCTGGCAGTGCGCGGCTTCCGCCGGGTGGGCCCGGCGACGTGATGATCTGTAAGTTTCTGTCAGTGGTCGTTCGGCATTGTGATGTCAGTGCTGTAGGTATCGGGTTTCTGCTGTTCAGCCTGTTGCGGTCGGGGTTTCGTGTGGTGACACGGATGCCGATCTGGGGCTGACGTTTTTGGCGTTGATGCAGGTCAGTTGGTTGCCGGTCGGTATGACGTGGAGTGCGTTGCCGCTGGTCATGAGTGTGCGGGCGATGCGCCGGAAGTGTCGTCTCTTATCGCGTGGGGTCCAGGTTGTAGCGGATGCCTGTTGCGGTGAGGCGGAGTTGTTCGCCGTTCTGAGCCGTGATGAGGGGGAAGAGCGGGCTGTCGGGGGCGCGGTCGTTGAGTTGTCCGTGGATGCCGGCTGCGTGTATGAGGGGGCGTGTCCAGGTGGGGAGGGGGTAGAGGCGGCAGCGTTGGTGTGCTGCGTGGTCGTGGATTTTGACGGTGGTCGCTGTTTCGTTGATGTCGATGCCGCGGATGAGTGCGAGTTGGCTGATGTGTGCCCTGGTGACTGCGTGGATGGTCAGGGCTGTTGCGTGCAGGGGGTGTGCCACCGTGGTCAGTCGGGCGGCGAGGACGTCTGCTGGTGTGTGGTCATGTCCTCGCGTGGGCGGTGCGCCGCTCGTGGGGGCGAGGTCGGGTGCGCCCTGGCACCGTGTGCGTGCGGGGCGGTCTACGACCGTGCCGGCGGGTGGCGTCTGAGGGGTGATTCATTGCCCGTCGTCTTGGCGGTGTTGCGGTTCCGCAGGTCCCTGTTGCCTCGTCCTTCCGGTACCTGTCGGCGAGTGTTCAGTCCGGTTCAGAGCGATACGGGCCTGGGGGAGGGTGTCGATGAGGCGGTACGGGGTCTCTTTGAGGAGTGTCCTCAGAGCGGGTGTGACCGGTCGGTGCCAGAGGAGGGTGAGGCGGGTGCCGCAGCGTTCCCGTACGGCCAGTAGTTGTCTCTGGCGGGTGGTGGTGAGGCGGTCGGTGCGGCAGACGACGAGATGGTCGATGCGGTGGGTGAGCACCCAGGTGGCGACGGCGTCCCAGGCGGGGCGCTGGGAGTCGGCCCACGTCCCGTACGTCTCGCCGCCCACAGGGAGGCGTTTTCCGAGGGCGTAGAGCAGGTCGTGGGCGAGGGCGGCGGGTGCTCCGTTAGCGGGGCTGGGGTCGACGGTCAGACGTCCCAGGTCCGGGTCGTGCGCACGGTGAGCGGCGGTCGTCCAGTCGGGGTGGTCGTCCTTGTCGATGACGACAGTGACGGCTGGCAGGCCGCCGGTGGGCATTACATGCCGCCGATTTTGCTGTAGACCCAGCGCACGAGGTCTTCGTCGACTTGCTTGAGGTTCAGTTTCTTCATGCCGGCCAGGACATGGGTGGTGATGTTGGCCCAGTTGCGGAAGCTGCCGTGGGCCGCCTGCTTGTCGATCGCGTCGATCAGCGCGGTGTCCACGTCGGCCCAGACGGGGTGGAAGGCGGGGATCGTGGCCCGTACCTCGTCCTTGGACATGCGGGTGAACTCCTGCCAGATGAAGATCCTGGAGGCCAGCATGGGCTCGCGGCGCAGGACCTTGTAGCAGCCGTCGCCCCCGGCGAAGATCACCGCGATGTTGGTGCGTTTGTCGTCCCACAGATGGCGCCAGAACTCGAACCCGGTCTTCTTCATCCACTGCGCCTCGTCACAGACCAGGACCCGGAACTCCTCGGCGAGCGTTTCCTTGAGCAGGATGTCGAACTCGATCGGGCGGGCCGGCGGCTCACCCGGCAGCCCCAGCGCCTGGAAGAGACCGTGCCGGATGTCCCTCGGTGTCGGTCCGGCCCGCAGTTCCAGGCGGTGGGTGATGTCCGGGGCGAGGTGACGCAGCGCCGAGTTCACCGACATCGTCTTGCCCGACCCTGCAGGCCCGTAGACGCACATCATGGCCTTGGCCTCGATGACGGCGGGCCTTTGCCCCTGATTGTGGACATCCTGATCATTGGATCGTGAAGATCCATAGGACAGGAGTTCCCGTTGGGGACGTCGAAGTACTCGCCTGAGTTCCGGGCCGATGCCGTCGCGCTGT
>NZ_JBFBCG010000117.1:0-14853 GCF_040683105.1 Streptomyces sp. NPDC051020
GTGAGTGTGCCGACGTCGGCGTGATGGACGGTCTTGGTGTCCGACTCATGGACGCCGACGATGCCCGTGTCCCACAGGCGTGCGAAGTCGGTGCTACTGACTTCGGCTGGTTAGGGTGACGTTGAGGTATCGAGGGTCAGGCCGGTGCCGGCTATGAAGCCGTCGAGGGTGTCGGGCCGGTATTGGAGGCGCTGGAGCCGGTTGCGTACGAGGGCCTCGAGTCGGTCGAGGGCGACCACGGCGAGGTTGGCCAGGCTGCGCTTGACGTGTGCCCAGACCCACTCCACCGGGTTGAGGTCGGGCGAGTAGGCGGGAAGCAGGAACACCGTCAGCCAGGCACGCTCGGCGATCAGCTCGCGCATGGCGTGGGAGACGTGGGTGTTCAGGCGGTCCCAGACCAGCACGATCGGTGCCTTGACGAGTTGGTGGACACCGTCGATCAGTGCGATGAAGTCGCGCTCGCCCATGCTGCGGCGCTTGCCCCTGCCCGCGGGGTGGGTGCGCAGGCGGTGGCACAGCCGGGTGCGGGAGCCGGGCCGCATGGCGATCAGTCCGGCCACCGACAAACGTCCCGAGCGGCGGCCGCTGACTGTCACGACAGGGGTGCGGCCGCGCCGGCCCCAGGTTCGTCCTTTGGGCGGCCGTCGGGTGAAGCCTGCCTCGTCCTCGAAGCAGATGTAGCCCCCGCAGGCCGCCCGGGCTCTTTTACCTCCGCCCAGGTCGCCTCCTTTCATGTGGTGACGGCCTGCTCGTCGCGCTCGGCGACCCTCCGCGCGGGGACCTGTGGGCTGAAACCGAGCCGGTGCATCAGCCTCGTCGCGCCCGAGACGCTGTAGGAGACGTGGAACTTCCGGCCGATCAGCGTGGCCACCCTCGCCGCGGTCCACACCTGGTCCTCCACCCAGCCATGCGCGGCCGGACCCTGCTCCAGATACGCTGCCAGCTTTTCCAGACAGCGCGGGGACAGACGGCACCGCGAACCGCTCGGGCCGCGAGAGGCCAGAGCCAGCGCACCGCCCTCCCGCCACAACTGGTGCCACTGGTAGGCCGACTTCCCGCTCACCCGCAGACGCCGTGCCACCTCCAACGGCTTGATTCCCTGCTCGAACAACTCGGCTGCCTGCATCCGCACCGACTCACGGCGCAGCCGACCCGCAGCGGTCAGCCCGCCCCCATCCGCATACCTCACACACCACGGAATACAGCCACCACGGCGAACGCGTCAGGAATTTCAAGAAGGTTCACCCCAACGAGCCGAAGTCAGTATCACCGGCTACCGTGCCGTCGTCGACCCGGCGGCGCTCGGCCTGCACGTCCACGCGGTCATCCGGCTGCGCACCACGCACGCCCAGCTCTCTCGCGCCCTGGACCTCGCCTCCCGGACACCCGAGATCGCCTCCACGTTGAGAGTCACCGGGGAGGACTGCCTCATCCTCGACGTCTACTGCCCGCAGGCGGGACGCCTGGAGGAAGTCGTCGACGCACTCGCCCGCTACGGCCCCGTCACCACCTCCCTCGTGCTCCGCGCCTACCCCCCGAAGCCGCTGACCGACGCCGGGGGCAACGCAGGAACCCGCCGAGGCCACCTTGATCGGGCCCGGTGATCCACCCACAGCGCACGACCGTGCCGGAAGCCTGGCGAGGGGCGCGACATCGGTGGATCGGCGGTTGCCTCGCAAGGCCGAGAGCGCGGGCGAAAACGAGGTGCGTGCGACCAATGCCCCTGCCATGCTGCGCCGATGAACCGTGAACAGATGTCCGCGATCGCCCATGCCGAGCACCCGATCAAGTCTCCGCTCGACGACGACTCGGTCCGCCGGTTGCTGGACCGCGGCCTTGCCAGCGGCAACGAGCGCGTACTCGACCTCGGCTGCGGCTCAGGGGAGTGGCTCCTGCATGCCCTTGCCACACGACCGCAGCTGCACGCCGAGGGCGTCGACGTCTCCGAGGACGCCCTGGCCCAGGCCCGCAGCGCAGCGACCGACCTCGGCGTCGAAAAGCGCCTGGTCCTGCACCACATGAAGGCCGAGGACTTCACCTGCGCCCAGCCGTTCGACGTCGTCCTGAGCTTCGGAGCCGCGCACGCCTTCGGCGGCCTGCTCCCCACCCTCGCCGCGGCCCGCAAGTACCTTGCCCCCGGTGGGCGTGTCCTGATCGGTGACGGATTCTGGGACAACCCCCCGTCCCAGGAAGCCATCGAGATGCTCGGGAACTTCACCGACCTGGCGACCACCGTGGACCGCGTCGTTGCCGACGGATGGACCCCTGTCGATGGGCATGTCAGCACCCGTCGCGAGTTGGACGACTACGAATGGGCTTGCTGGGGCTCGCTGGCCGCATGGGCCCTCGACCACCCCGCCCACCCGGACAGCACCGAAGCGCTGACGATGGCAACCACCCGGCGCAACGAATGGCTACGCGCCTACCGAGACACCTGGGGCTTCGTCTCCCTGGTCCTGCGCCAAACACCGGACCGCGTCTGACCGACCAGTTACCCAAAGCGGTCCACCCCACGCACACCACTGCGCGGCCCGGGGCACACGGTCGCGTGAACTGACCGTGCGCCCCGGGCCGCACGCACGTTGGGCCGTCGACGAGGCTGCCGCGCTCAAAACCCTCGACTCATTGCGGTTGTCGTCCACGACTCTCGACGACACCGACGATTACGCCACCACCGAAGCCATCACCCGCATCACCAACGGCAACTTCCGCCTCACCACCCGACCCGTCGACCAGATCGAGATCATCGGCACCATGTGAAGCAGCCACGGCCAGCGCCTCCGTGTGCCTGCCTTTGGCGGTCAGATTCCGAGACCACCCACGACGTGATTCTCCTGCCGAGTGAACTCACCCGTCAGAAGCGGCACGACCCTGCCGATGGCAGCCTTCGCTTCGGGCAGCTGCAACGACGCATCGTGATGTGAGGCGACCCCGGCAGTGTGGACACACTGACAATGGATCTTGCAGATCCGAGGAAGGGTGTCCTGGTGGGACGGAAGTCTCCGTATCCGGAGGAGTTCAGGAACGATGCTGTCGCGCTGTACCGCGCGGCGGGCGGGAAGCGCACGTATGCGGCGGTCGCGGCGGACGTCGGGGTGACCGGCGAGACGCTACGGAGCTGGGTGCGCCAGGCCGACGAACACGCCGGCCGCGATCACAGCCGCGGCGAGCAGAACACGGAGAGCCAGAATTCGGCATGATCGTCGGCGGTCCGACCATGGCCCTGGCCACCCTGCGCCTGCCCCGACGCCTGACCCTCATAGCGGCCCTGGCCGTCTTCGCCCTCGGACACGTTCTCGCGGCCCTCAGCTCCTCCTTCGGCATCGTCCTGGCCGCCCGGGTGATGACCGCGCTGGCCACCGGCGCGTTCTGGGCCGTCGGCTTCGTCTATGTGTCGTGGGAGAAGCTCTGACAGAGGGCTGTTGTGCCTGCGGGCGGCACCACGGACGAGACGGAGTGATCTTCCGATCTCACGGATTCGCCGGTCCCGGCGTCTACAGGGCACAGGCCGCCGGACGTGGCGGCGGCTCAGATCCCAGCCCTGGAAGGAATCCATCGTGCTCGACGGCATAGACGTCATCGCCGGGACGCTCTCGACGATCGTGTTCATCGCGTCCACGCTGCCCATGGTCGCGAAAGCCGTGCGCACGCGCGACCTTTCGTCGTATAGCGGCGGCAACCTCGTCCCCAGCAACACGGGGAACCTGCTCTACGGGGTCTACGTCGCGAGCCTCCCGGTCGGCCCGGCGTGGGCTCTGTACGCGTTCAACCTGGCGGTGAGCGCGACCATGCTCGTGCTCTGGCTCCGCTACCGCGCACGCCGCGGGCGCGCTGTCCGGCCTGCTGAATCCGTCCTGGCGGATCTCACGCCCATGCTCTCCCACGGGTCTTCCCGATGAGCCGGCACGTGGGCTCACTTCCTGGACGAAAGAGACGAGAGGCGGGGATTTCCATGGACACAGCGGTTCTGGACCGGCAGGCGCAGCGGGAGCTGTAGCTGCACGAGTGTGGGGGCGGCCGGCTCTTCTTCGAGGAGCTGCGGATCCCCAACGGTGCGCTGGTGCTGCAGGAGATGGGGCTGATCCCCAGTGTCTGAGCTGCAGACTCCTGGGCTTCTGGTCGGTTACACGGCGGGGGTGTTCGACATGCTCCACGTCGGCCACCTGCGGCTGCTGGAGCAGGCCCGCAGGATGTGCGACCGGCTCGTTGTCGGTGTGACGACGGACGAGCTGTCCCTGCAGCGCAAGCACAAGACGCCGATGATCCCGCTGGCGGACCGGATGGCGATGCTGCGCGCGCTGCGCTGCGTCGATGAGGTCGTCCCACAAGAACGGATGGACCGGCTCGCGGCCTGGGAGGAGCACCGTTTCGGTGTGACGTTCGTCGGTGACGACTGGCACGGTTCGCCCAGCTGGCGCGCGTACGAGCAGGAATTCACAGCGCCTGGCGTCACGGTCGTCTACTTCCCGTACACGATGCACGTCTCATCGACAGTGCTGCGGGAGCGGCTGCTGAGCCGGGTCGCCGCCTGATCTCACGTTCACCCGTCACCGCGCGTCTACGGGGCAAGACAGAAGGGAAAGTCATCATGAACACCAGAAACACCGTGGTCGACACAACCCTCGGTCCCGTGACGATCGTCGCCGCCGGCGACGCGGTCACCGGCCTGTACTTCGCTCACCACGTCCGCCGCCCGGCACAGGGGACCTTCGGCACCAAGGTGCCCGCGGAGGCAGACCCGCTGCTAGCGGAGGCCGCGCGGCAGCTGGGCGAGTACCTCGCGGGCACCCGCCGCGAGTTCGATCTCCCGCTGGTGGCGGCTGGCAACGAGTTCCAGCACCGCGTGTGGGACATCCTCGCCACGATCCCGTTTGGTGAGAGCACCACGTACGGTGCGATCGCGGAGCAGCTCGGCGACAAGTTGCTGGCGTATCAGGTCGGCCAGGCGGTCGGCGCGAACCCACTGTGCGTCTTCGTGCCCTGCCACCGCGTGCTTGGCGCGAACGGGAAGCTCACCGGGTACGCCGGCGGCCTGCCGCGCAAGCAGGCCCTGCTCGAGCTCGAGGAGCCCGCCCCGGTCGTCGCCGGGCGGTTGTTCTGACCGGATCTCACGAAATCGATGCGTGAAACGACTTCAATGCGATGGACATGAAACAGCCGTTTGAATCCGTGGTGCAGGCTCACGGGACCACAGTCCTGCGGGTGTGCCGCTCCCTGCTGGGCGTGCACGACGCGGACGACGCCTGGTCGGAGACCTTTCTCGCCGCGATGCGTGCCTACCCGGAGCTCCCGGACACAGCGAACGTCGAGGCGTGGCTGGTCACGATCGCACGGCGCAAGGCGATCGACGTACACCGGGCCGCGAAGCGGAACCCGCTGCCTTTGGAGGAACTGCCGGAAGCGTCGACCGCGCTGGGCGTCCCCGGGGTGGGGGACGAGGAGCTGTGGGAGTGCGTCGGGCAGCTGCCGAAGAAACAGCGGCAGGCGATCACGTACAAGTACCTCGCGGGGATGTCGTACGCGGAGATCGCGGCGATACTCGGCGGCACCGTCGACGCCGCGCGAAGAGCCTCGGCCGACGGGATGAAGAACCTCAGAAGAACCTATCCGGGCGCGAACGAGAGAGGAGCAAAGCCATGAACGACACCATGAAGCACCACCTGAACGACGACGCGGTCGCTGCCCTGTCATCGCCCATCGACGCCGAGAAGCTGACGATGCTGCACCGTCGGCTGGAGGCCGCGGCGCAGGCCGAGGGCCTGATCGACGTCGCCTACACGACCGTCAGCAGCCCGGTCGGGAAGCTGCTGCTCGCCGCGACCCCGAAGGGCCTGGTCCGCGTCGCCTACGCGAACGAGGACCACGACCGGGTGCTGGAGAACCTCGCGGTGAAACTCAGCCCCCGGATCCTGCGCGCCCCAAAGCGGCTCGACACGGCCGCGCGTGAGCTGGACGAGTACTTCGGCCATCGCAGGCAGCGGTTCGACCTCGACCTGGACCTGTCGCTGTCCCACGGCTTCCGCCGGCTGGTGCAGCAGCACCTGCCGGAGATCGGCTACGGGCAGACCCGCAGCTACAAGGAAATGGCCGAGATGGTCGGCAACCCGAAGGCCGTCCGCGCCGTTGGCACCGCGTGCGCGACCAACCCGCTGCCCGTCGTCGTCCCGTGCCACCGGGTGCTCCGCACCGACGGCACCCTCGGCGGCTACATCGGCGGCCTCGAAGCCAAGACGACTCTGCTGGAATTGGAGGCCGCAGCATGAAAACCCAGACTGTCAGCACCGCCAAGAAGACCCTGCCGGCCGACCTGTGGCGCGACCGCGTCGAGTCGGCCGACTGGACGGCGGTGACCGAGGAGGTCAACGAGTACGGCGGGGCGCTGCTGCCGCAACTACTCACACCCGAGGAGGCCCAGGAGTTCCGGGACCTCTATGCCAGCGATGCGCTGTTCCGCAGCACGATCGACATGGGTCGGCACCGGTTCGGCGAGGGGCAGTACAAGTACTTCCAGGCCCCGTACCCGGAACCGATCGAACGGTTGAAGCAGGCGCTGTATCCGCGGCTGCTGCCGATCGCCCGGGACTGGTGGACCAAACTCGGCCGCGAGGCCGTCTGGCCGGACACGCTCGACGAGTGGTTGGAGGTGTGCCACGAGGCCGGACAGACGAAGTCGACCGCGATCTTGCTCAAGTACGGTGAGAAGGGCTGGAACGCGCTGCACCGCGACCTCTACGGCGACCTCGTGTTCCCGCTGCAGGTCGTGATCAACCTCAACGAGCCCGGCGTCGACCACACCGGCGGCGAGTTCCTGCTGCTCGAACAGCGCCCCCGTGCGCAGTCCCGCGGCACCGCGACGCTGCTCCCGCACGGTCACGGCTATGTGTTCACCACGCGCGACCGGCCGGTACGGTCGGCGCGCGGCTGGTCGGCTGCCCCGGTGCGGCATGGCGTCTCGGCGATCCGCTCGGGCGAGCGGCACACGCTCGCCCTCGTCTTCCATGACGCGGCATGAGCTTCACATTAATCGGTCCGGACGGCCGCCCCTACCAGTCCTCGACGAAGGGCGCGTGGGGCGGCCACTGTGGTAACCGGATCTACGGCCGGACGGACTGCCCTGCAGCTCTCCGTGCGATCGCGAAGGGCGGGTACGTGAAGCACCGCGTGTTCTTCGCCGACGAGCAGACCGCGATCGCCGCCGGCTACCGCCCATGCGGGGCCTGCTGCAAAGGCAAGTACCAGGCATGGAAGGCCGCGAAGGAGAGAGGCGAGCGATGGACCCCCTGACCAGCCCGCTGCTCCGCGGACGTTCCGCCGTGGAAGCCGACCCCGGACTCACGGACGTCGAGATGACCGCCCTGGTCGAGCTCGTGCAGGCCCGCGGTGCGCAGACGATCGCGATCGGCTCCGGACGCGACCCGCGAGCGACGCACGCCGCGCAGCGCCTCGCCGCCGCATGGCAGCAGACAGGAGGCGACGTCGCGCTCGAGTTGACCTGGCCCGAGACTGCAGCGTCGTGGCTGCGGCAGGCAACCCGGTTCGCCGCCGCCGACGCCGACGTGTGGATCATGCTCGGCCCGCCGCAAGGCTGGACACAGATGACCCGGCGACTGCTCTGGTCCACGCCGTGGCAGCCGGCCCACACGCTCCTGACCGGAGCCGTCTCCGACCGCCGCACGCTCGACCTCGTCGGGCTCCACAACCTGCCCGGCATCGCCGGCGTCACCCGTCACGGCGAGCCCTGGCACCTCGGCACCGGCGAGGACATCGTCTTCGACGGGAGGAACCGGCCATGACGCTCTTCACGCCCGACCTGGAGCCCGGTGACCTGAGCCGCCCCGGCCCCGACGCCGTCCTGGTCCCTGGCTGGCTCACCCTCGACCAGCAGGAAAGGATCGTCGGACAGTTCCACCAGTGGGCTGCAGGTCCTGTGCCGATTCGCGCTGCGAAGGTCCGCGGTCACGAGATGTCGGTGCGGACCGTGTGTCTGGGCTGGCACTGGCAGCCGTACCAGTACACCCGGGAAGCGACCGACGTGAACGGCGCACGCGTGTTGCCGTTCCCCGACTGGATGGTGCTCCTCGGCCGCCGCGCGCTGAAAGAAGCCGGCTACACCGACGCCCGGGTCGCTGCGTACACGCCGGACACCGCACTGGTGAACTTCTACGACGACACCGCCCGGCTCGGCATGCACCAGGACAAGGATGAGCGCTCCCTGGCCCCGGTCGTTTCGCTGTCCATCGGCGACGCCTGCACCTTCCGGTTCGGCAACACCGAGAACCGGAACAAGCCCTACACCGATCTGCAGCTGCGCTCCGGCGACCTGTTCGTGTTCGGAGGGGCGTCCCGGCTCGCCTACCACGGCGTGACCCGGGTGCACCCGTTCACCGCGCCCGACGGCTGCGGCCTGAAGGCCGGCCGGATCAACATCACCATGCGCATGACCGGACTCGACGGCTGAGCCCGGTCCGGCACGAGAAGAGAGAACACGCAACTGATGGCAGCACAGCTCGATGACCCCGGCGTCGTGATCGGCGAGGACGGCCTCGCCCGCCCCGTATGGGCATCCGTCGACCCGCTCCTGCGCGCCTACTACGACACCGAGTGGGGGATGCCCGTCACCGACGAGCAAGGGGTGTTCGAGCGCGTCAGCCTGGAAGGCTTCCAGGCCGGCCTGTCCTGGGCGACAATTTTGCGCAAGCGGCCCGCGTTCCGCGACGCCTTCCACGGCTTCGACCCGGACCGGATCGCCGCCTACGACGACAGCGACGTCGAACGGCTCCTCGCCGACACCGGCATCGTCCGCAACCGACAGAAGATCCTCGCCGCCATCCAGAACGCCCGCGCGACCATCCGGCTCCGCGACGACATGGGCCTGTCCACGTTGATCTGGTCGTTCCAACCAGAGACGACGCCCCGGCCGCGGATCTTCGAGGACGTCCCGACGACCTCGCCGGAGTCGCTCGCACTGTCCAAAGAGCTGCGCCGACGCGGGTTCGCGTTCGTCGGCCCGACGACCATGTTCGCGCTCATGGAGGCCATCGGGATCATCGACACCCACCTGCTCGGATCCCACCGCCGCGGCAGCTCCGGCATCTGGCCCGCATGAGCAACACCATCCGGCTCGACGCGAACGGCCTGTTCCACCACACGGCTGCGCTCGCGCTGCTCACCGCGCACGCCATCCCCGGAGCGGAGCGGGTCGACGGCGCTGTCTACCAGCGGGTCATCACCGTCGACGGGCGGCGCGGCGCCGCGAACATCCAACTCGACCCAGACGGCGCGACCGTGGCATTCGACGGCGCGATCGACGACACGACAGCAGCTGTGGCGATCGTACGGCGCTAGCTCGACCTGGACGCCGACACGACGACGATCGACCAATCGCTTTCAGTGGATCCGATGCTGGCCCTGCTGATCCGACGCCGTCCGGGACTGCGCCTGATCGGCCATCCGGACGAGTTCGAAGCGGTCGCCACGACGATCACCGGCCAGCAGGTCTCCCTCGCTGCGGCGCGTACGTTCGCCGGCCGGCTCGTCGCCGCACACGGTGACCCGGTGGGGGAGCTGCGCGCGTTCTCGGACGCCGAGACCCTCGCCCGGCTCGGCGCGGACCGGATCCAGCAGTGCGCCGGCCTGACCGGCACCCGTGCCCGGACACTGCACGAGGCGGCCATGAGATGGACCGATGGCCCGCTGCTCGCTGGGCTGGACGCCGACCAGGCACGACGGCTGCTGCTCGGCATCCCTGGGGTCGGGCCCTGGACAGCCGACTACCTGCTGGTGCGCGCACTGCAGCACCCGGACACCTTCGCGCCCGGCGGTCTCGTCGCCCGTCGGGCCCACGATCTCGATCAGCGCCAGGCAGCCAACCGGTCCACCGCGTGGGCCCCCTTCCGGTCGTACGCCCTGCTGCACTTGTGGACCGACGCGGCGTACCTCTGACCCGGATCTCACGTTTCGCGCGTGCCGTACGTCTGCAGGTGGCTTGGCGACGTCCGGGCGTGCCCTTGTCGACCGGCAACCGCAGAGGGCATTGAGCGACCTGGGCCTTGGGCTGCCCGGGAGGAGCGGGAGAGATGGACCAGATCCTGTACAACCTCGACGACCTCATCGTCGGCACCGACCCGTTCGCGCCGCGACGCGACTACAGTTCACCGGGCTCGCCGAGATCGGCTCCGGGTCGATCGACCGCGACCGCTCGTTCAACACCGCGCTCGGGCTGATCATCGACGAGCTGCAGCTGACCAACCTCGGCTTCAGCGGCGCTGACGTCGTCACCCTGGCCTGGGACCTCGACGTGTGCGTCGGCCTCTCGATCGTCAAAATCGAGAACGGCGCGAGCCGCGACAGCCTCACCTGGATCCATCCCATGGTCCGCCATTGCGGCCTCGCGACCACGATGAAGGCTCACGCCCTCGACCTCGCGACGAACGCAGGTATTACCCGACTCTGGGCGAACGGCGACTTCGGCACCCGGGTGTTCTACGGCGTGCTCGGCGTCGTTACCGTCTGATCCCACGTGTCCTCCTGATCTCACGAACGACATCGCCTGCGCGTCTTCCTGATGTCGGAACATCAGCTCCGGCATTGCCCGCGACCGGACCGCGCCCGGCGGTCGCGGGCATCTTCGCGCCCAGGCACCAGAGAACACCGATCACGGCTCCTGGCCTGTACGACCTCACCCGGATCATCGACGAGCGACCAGACGAACCTTCCGCACTGTTGAGCAGCCGGCTCGCCCACCTCGCGATCGTCGACGGCCGCTGTGTCAGCCACATCGCTCTGTGGGTATTCGGCGCCGAGTCGGAAATCTTCTACATAAGCTCGGTGTCGTCGCCGACTGGTGACCGATCCGTCCCGCCCCTCAAAGAATTCCTGAACCGATCTCACGTTCCTGCCCAGTGCTCCGTCTTCTCGGTGTCGGAGGCCAACACTGTCCGCCGACCACCCACGAGAGAAGGAGAACACCATGTCGGTCGAAGAGAACAAGGCAGTCGTCGGACGCTGGTTCACTGAGTTCTGGGGCAAGGACTTCAACCCCGCCGTCATCGACGAGCTGGCCGCCCCCGACATCAACTTCCACTACTCGCTGCACGAGCCGATGGCCGGCCGTGACGAGGTGCGCGCGTTCGCGACCCGGTTCCGCGAGGCGTTCCCGGACCTGAACTTCTGGGGCACCGCCGACCTGATCGCCGAGGGCGACTACGTCGTCGGCCAGTGGGAGGGCGGCGGCACCCACACCGGCGACGTCGAGTTCACCGACCTGCCAATCGGATCCGTGCCGGCGGCCTCCGGCAAGACCATGCGGTTCACCGGCACGACCATCCTCAAGGTCGTCGACGGTCTCATCGTCGAGGAGATCGGCCTCGACGACGGCGTGAAGGTCCTCCAGCAGCTCGGGATCATCCCCACCGAGTAATCTGCGGCTCCCTCCGCAGCAACAGAATGCCCGACACCATAGGGGTGTTGGGCATTTCTGTTGCGATAGGGGAGACCGATCGGTCAGCAGTGACGCTAATAATGCCGTGTCAGCATGGCTCATAAGTATGCTCTTTACTCTTTCACTCTTTCTCTGGCTGTCGGGTCCATGCCTTTAAGTGAATATGCTTGCGGGTGGGCATCACACTATGGCCGGCTTGCTCACCTTGGTGTTGCCGACCTCGAGCGTGCGCCTGCCGCCTTCCCGGCAGTTCTCCCCGGCTCGCGAGAAGAACACGAGCAATGGCTTCGAGCTATTGGAAGGGGGCGACAGTCAAACCCGAAGGGATCGCCAAAGTCATCGCGTTCGCCCTGTCGCGCCCGAGGCGCTGATCCGCATGCACCATCACAATCGTCGTGATAGCCATCGTCATCCCCTCGTCTCTGGCATTACGCAGTCGCTGCCGGACGCCAGGTGCCGTCAAGCGGGACACCGGAGGCCGTGGCCACGCGGTCCCTCGACGCGATCAACTGCGCGATCAGCTCGCGGACATCCACGTTGACGAGCTCGCCGTCCCTCTTCACGGCGATCCCGTCGACGAGAACCGTGTCGACGATGCCGGGGTGCGCGGATGAGACGACGGATGCGACGGGATCGATGACGGGAGCCATGGTGATGTCGTCGGCGCGGAGCAGGATGATGTCGGCGCGCTTGCCGGGCGTTAGGGATCCGATCCGGTGGTCGAGGCCCATCGAGCCGGCCGCGCCTATCGTCACGGCCTCGAGCACGCTGCGCGAGCTCTGAGTGCCGCTGATGCCCCGCTGGACCGCGAGTGCCGTGCGCATCGCGGAGAACAGGTCCCCGGCGACGGACGGAACGTATCCACCGAGAGCGTGGGCCTGGGCCCGGCGGCTGCCATGCGTCCGGTCAGCGGGAGGCCGAAACCCATCTTCAGCTCGACATCTGGGCTGATCGAGACCGAACCGCCTGCCGCGGTGCTTCGTCGGCAATCCCGTCTACGTTCCCCGTGCGCACCCTGGAAATCTTCCGCGCGGCCTTCACTCACGAAGGCCCGAGCGAGGCAGCACCAGGCCGGGTGGCATGAGCGGAGCGCCCGCGCGGTCACCCTTGGCACCCTGGCAGGATCCTTCATGCCATCCACTTGTCGAGGAGATCGACGGCACGCCGGTTGTCGCCTGCCACGGTGAGGGCGTCGGCGATACGGCGCCACCGGCTCATCGTGGGGGCAGGAGTTCGTGTCCCGCAGGGTTCAGCCAGCATCACTTCGGACAGGCGGCGCTGCGGTCGTGCGTGTGCGCCGGGCAGATCAGGCTGTCCCGGCGCACGTCTGCGTGAGTGGCGGGGCTGTCAGCCCGGTGTGGGGCGGCAGCTGCTCGCTGGCGGGGGTTAGCGGTGGTGGTGGTCCTGGCCCCAGGACTCGGTGTCGATCGTGCGGCCGCGGTCGTCGCGCAGCCTGCGCGTCAGCGCACCGTAAAGGACTCCGGGCCCAGTGGGCGCCTGCCCCCTTGTTGAACACCGTTCCTGGACACCGGCTCCGCAGTGCTGAACCCACCGGTGCCGGTGTCCGGGAATGGATCGGCGTTCGTAGCGGCGGTGCAGGCGGCGGCACCCGGCGAGCCAGGACACCGTCCTTTCGACGACTCAGCGGCCCTGCGGAGGACTCAATGCCCTTGCGGGCGATGCGGTGGCGGATGCCGCGCTTGCGCAGCCATCGGCGCAGGTGGTCATAGTCGTGCCCTTTGTCGGCGTGGAGCTTGCCCGGGCGCCGGCGGCGCGGCCGCGCCGGGAGCGGTAGGCGGCCGATGAGAGCTCTGGGCTGCTGCTGGGCCGGGACTGGGGTGCGGGCGGCCGCCACACCGGGTGGGTGCGGCGGCCGTGGGTGGGATCGGCTCGTGGTTCGAGTCAGTCAGCAGAGCGGCGGATCAGCCCGGCGTCACTGCACCTTCTGGCACTCCGAACCACTCCTCCAGCGCCTCCGCCAGCCCGGCCGTCGACGTCGGCGCCTTCGCCCCCGCGTCGGCTGCCCAGGCCGTGAAGCCGTCCGGACGGACGAGGACCGCCGCCAGTTCCGGGCGGGACGGGCAGCCGGCCGTCAGGATGTCGACGCGGCCGGCGTATCCCGCGGCGAGGGCCCGGAGCTCCGGGTCGTCGATGAGGTCGAGCAGGAGCGCCCGGCCGCCGTGGAGGTGGTCCGCGAGGCGGCCGCTGTCGGTGAGTTCGAGGTCCGGGGTGCTGCGGCCGGTCAGCGGGTGCTCGCCCGGCAGCTCGTACCGCACCCCGCCACCGTTGAGCCGCGCCGTGAGGTACGTGGTGCCCACGACCGTCCCCGCCAGGTCGCTGACGATCTCGCGCAGGGCCCGGGACTGCGGGTCCGGGCGCATGGCCGCGACCTGGGACCGGGTCCAGTCCAGGACCCACGCACCGACCGGGTGCCGCTCGGAGGTGTACGTGTCCAACAGCCCTTCCGGCGCCCGGCCGGCAATCACCGCGGCGAGCTTCCAGCCGAGGTTCATCGCGTCCCCGATACCCAGGCTCAGCCCCTGGCTGCCGAACGCGGAGTGCACGTGCGCCGCGTCGCCCGCCAGCAGCACCCGGCCCTTGCGATACTGGGTGACCTGGCGCGCGTGGTCGGTGAAGCGGGTCGCGGTCCGCACTTCGGTGATCGCGACGTCCACGCCGGAAACGCGGCGCAGCCGCGCCTGGAGGTCCTCGGTGGTGACCGGCGCGTCCCGGTCGGCCGGCGGGCCGTCGAACTCCACGGTGACGACGCGGCCCGGCATCGGCCCGTGGGCGTACACCCCAGTGTCCGTGGCGGTCCAGCCGACCGTCAGGTCTTCTGCGCCGGTCATCTCCACGACCGCTTGGTGACAGGTGATCTCCGGGGCCGTACCGGGAAATTCGAACCCCGCGAGCTTGCGGACCGTGCTGCGGCCGCCGTCGCAGCCCACGAGCCAGCCGGCGCGTATGGCACCGTGGCTGGTCCGCACGGTGACGGCCTCGTCGTTCGCGTCGAAGCCGGTCAGCTCCACTCCTCGGCGCACGTCGACGCCGAGCTCGTCCGCATGCCCGCCGAGCAGCCGCTCGATGTCCTGCTGCGCCACGAAAGCGATCTCGGTGGCGGGTCCGGCGTCGCCGAGGCCCGGCTCCGTACGGTCGACCAGGTCGGCGCGCAGCATGATTCCGGCGAAGTGCCCGACGATCCCGAGGCCTTGGCCCGCGGCCTCGCCTCCGTCCCCGCCGTTCCGTTCGCGCATGAATGCCTGGAAGCGGTCCATTGCCTACCGCTGCACCTCGGCCAGCGCGGGCAGCATGCCTCGGGGCACTGTCACGTTGACTGACCGGGTGGGATGATCTTCTGGTGGGTCATGCTGGGAGGAGTTGTCCGTGGGTAGTACGCCGCCGTCGTACAAGGG
>NZ_JBFBCG010000118.1:0-14407 GCF_040683105.1 Streptomyces sp. NPDC051020
CGCCCTCGTCATGCTCACCCTCGCCGGCCCCCGCCCCACCCTTCCCGGACGCCAACCCGCCACAGAGTGACCCACTCATACGGCAGGAGAGCCCGAAATCGCGGGCACGCCAGAACGGCGACTTCGGGTCGGGGTTCTGGGTGTTGGTGAGGTTGTCACTCTCGCACTCGGGGTGGTTCTTCTCGTACCCCGCGTTCGCCTTGTAGTGGTCGCTGTCATCGGCCAGCGGCGCCATCGTCGCGATCGAGTAGTAACCCCGCGGGGTGCTGGTCACGTTGGAACGCGGCACCCCGTTGCTGTACAGGTAGTTGTACCTGTTCCACGTCGGTTCCTGGGAAACGATCGCCCGCAGAGGCTTGAGCTTGAGGGTATTGGCCGCCAGCCCGGTGTTGGCGTCGTATGACTTGCCGTACATGCCGACCTTGCCAGTCGACCACGGCTGGCTGGCTGCCCACTCGACGGCCGCCTTGACGTCAGCCTGTTCCCCCGGTCCGAGAAAGTCCAGGCACCCGGTGCTGCCGCCGAAGCCGCGCAGGTCCACCATCACGAAGGTGTATCCACGCTCCATGAGCCGCGCGCCGTCGATGAAATCCCGAAAGCGCGCCGATGGCCCGACCCGGTCCCACCCCGCGGGAGCACTCTCCCCCGCGTGGGAGAAGTACGGGCCCACCGACAGGATCACCGGCGTCTTCGCATCCGCCGGCAGGTTGGCCGGGCGCAGCACGTCGGCGTGCAGCTCGACCCCGCTGCCGTCCGAGGAAGGGAAGTAGTGCTGCGCCCAGAGCGAGCCCTCCGGGACGCGGTTGTTCTCCTCGTGTGTGACGGGGTCGGTCGCGGTGGCCACCTCCGACCGGGCCTGCACTGCGGTGGCGGACCCGGATGTCGCGCCGGGCGCTGCGGCGGCGGATCCGGCGAGCGTGCCGGTCAACGCGAAGGTGGTGATGACGGCTGAGGCGGCCCAGGCGGCCGCGTGACGTCTTCTCACTTGCTCCTCCTGGAGTTGTCGGTACCGGGCGGTGCAGGTGGTGCTGTCGGACAGAGACCCCGGACCCGCCGTCGACGGGCCGACGAGGGGCGGCCGCGCGCAGACGGACGGAATCTGGATTCCGGGTGCGCGCCGGAGCCGACGGCGAGGCAGCCTATGATCATCATTGGCACGCGTCAACAGGGTGGTATGAGCGACGTGTTGCTGGTGTGGCCGCGGTTAAGAGGAGCTCGCACAATGGGCGCCCGGCTCGCGGCCCGCCCTACGGGCGGACGACGCTACGTTCGAAACACGCCCTAGTCAGCACCGGTGACTTCCAGCCAACTTCGGTTCAGCACCGATCGGTGTGATCGGTACCGCGCACGGACGGCGTCGGCGCCGAAGATTCTCGTCAACCCATTACCAAGCGTTTACTGAGCAGATACCTTTCTCCTTGCCGGTGCAGGGGGCGGAGCGATCCGGCCACCCCTGCCTGCCCCGGAGTACCGCCGTACGTCGTTCGGCCCGTTTTCGGCCATTACGCCTATTTCTCATGGACCGCTGGAAGGAAGCGCTTTGAACGCTCGGAACCGCCGCACCACGGTAGCCGCCGTATCCGCCGCAGGGCTCATAGCGCCGCTGCTGCTGTTCGGATCGGGCACCGCCTCCGCCCACAGCGACCCTGCCAAGGAGGCGGCCAAGCTCGCAAAGAAGCTCGTCAAGAAGAGCAACGCCGAGGATGCCTACGAGCATCTGAAGCAGTTCCAACGGATCGCCGACAAGAACGGGAACACCCGGGTGGCCGGGTCGGAGGGGCACCGGCAGTCGGCCGAGTACGTCGAAGGCCTCCTGAGGAAGGCCGGGTACTCGGTGACCCGGAACGAGTTCGACTACCCGTTCACCCAGACGCTGGCGCAGAGCCTGCGGGTGGTGTCGCCGCAGCAGCAGGACATCCCGCTGATCGCCATGACGTACTCCGCCAACAGCCCGGTCGGCGGCATCACCGCCCCGGTCGCGGTGGTGCCGGTCAACGCCACCACCGGCTGCGAGCCGCAGGACTACGCCCCCGGGACGTTCACCGGCAAGATCGCGCTGATCAAGCGCGGCGGCTGCACCTTTGCGCAGAAGCAGGAGACCGCCGCCGGTGCGGGCGCGGTCGGCGCGATCATCTACAACAACACCGAGGGCGCGCTCAACGGCACCCTGGGAGACCCGTCCGTCGCCAAGATCCCGGCCGGCGGCGTCACGCAGGCGGACGGCGAGGCGCTCGCGGCCAAGGCCGCCGCCGGCGCAGTGACCGTCAACCTGGAGATCCGCACCTTCGCGGAGACCCGGCACACCTACAACGTAATCGCCGAGACCAAGGGCGGCGACGCCGACAACGTGGTGATGTTCGGCGCCCACCTGGACTCGGTGGCGGCCGGTCCGGGCATCAATGACAATGGCTCCGGCTCCGCCGGCATCCTCGACGTGGCCCTGAACCTTGCCCACGAGAAGGTCAAGAACAAGGTGCGCTTCGCCTGGTGGTCGGCTGAGGAGTTCGGCCTGCTGGGCTCGGAGGCGTACGTCAACAGCCTCTCGGCGGCGGACCGTGCGAAGGTCAAGCTGTACCTGAACTTCGACATGATCGCCTCGCCGAACTACGCCCAGTTCGTCTACGACGGCGACGACTCCGACCAGGTCGGTGCCGGCCCCGGCCCGGAGGGCTCGGCGCAGCTGGAGCGGCAGATCACCGACTACCTGGACAGCCGGGGCATCCCGCACGAGGGCACCGACTTCACCGGCCGGTCGGACTACGGGCCGTTCATCGAGGTGGGCATCCCCTCGGGCGGCACCTTCACCGGCGCCGAGGGCATCAAGACGGCCGAGCAGGCAAAGGTGTACGGCGGTAAGGCCGGTGTCGCGTACGACGCCTGCTACCACGCCGCTTGCGACACCCTGAAGAACATCAACATGAAGGCGTTCGACGGCAACGTCGACGTCATCGCCAACGCGGTGGGCCAGTACGCCTGGGACACCAGCCTTCTGAGCAAGCCGGTGGCGCCGCAGAACACCAAGGGTTCGGCGGGCAGCGGCGGTGGCCTGCACGAGGGCCACGACCACGAGGTCACCGAGTAACTCCCGGTGCACACGGGGGGAGGGCTGGACTGTCCGGCCCTCCCCGACGACTCCGAACCTCATTCTGAAATGATCAGTAAACCCTCACATCGCCCGCTCACGGCTCGGCGGCGAGTCGTCGGAGCAGACCGAGGTCCACGTCCAGCAGGCTGCGTACCACTGTCCGGCGCGGTGCCAGGGGGACAGGCGTGAGCGAGGGTACGGCGAGCACCGCGCACTCGGCCGTCTCTGCGGACTCGACACCGGTCGGGCTGTCCTCGACGGCGACACAGGCGGTCGGGTTGGCGCCGAGGGCGGCCAGTGCCGCCTGGTAGGGGTCTGGAAAGGGCTTGGTTCGCGGGGTCTCGCCGGCGGCCACGGAGGTGGTGAACCAGTGCCGTCCGAGGACGTCGAGGACGGTGTCCACGACGGGCCGGGGCGAGGCTGAGACCAGCGCCGTGGCCACGCCCGCGGCCCGGAGCGCCGCGAGGAGCTCGACGGCCCCGGGCAGGGGGACGACCTGCCCGCGTACGAGTTCCGTGAAGCGCCGTTCAAGCGCCGTGCCGAGCCGGGCCGTCCCGGCACGGCCGTCCGCGCGGTGGGCCAGATGGGCGGCGCTGTCCTCGATCGAGCGGCCGAGGACGAACGGGAGGTCCGCGTCCGTGAGGTCGAGGCCGAGGCCGAGGGCCTCGTCCCCGACCGTCCGCAGCCAGAGCCGCTCGGTGTCGACGAGTGTGCCGTCCATGTCGAAGAGGACTGCCTGGAGTTCGGTGGGCACGGAGTCTCCCTGGTGGTGTCGGTCGTGCGTCCGTCAGGTACGGGCCCGGAGCCCGATCCGGAGGGTGCGGATCTCGAACGGGCGCAGCGTGAGGTGGAGCGACGTGCTCTCCGGTGTGCCGGGCCGGGTGGGTTCCGCTCCGTCCAGGGGGCGTTCGAGGAGGTCCGTCTCGGTCACCGCGTCCCACGGGGCGGCGATGGTCAGCACGGCCCGGGCACGTCCGCCGTGGGCTTCGTAGAGCCGGACGACCAGGTCGCCGGAGCGGTCGTCGGCGAGCTTGACGGCCTCGATGACGACGGCCTCGTCGTCCGTGCTGACAAGGGGGGTCACCGCCGTCGTCCCGGGGACGGCACGCTCCGGAAGGTTGAAGGCGTATCCCTCGCGTACCGCGTCGGCGATGGCGGCGCCGAGGACGATGCCGTAGCGCAGCCGGTGGCGGCCCTGGTCGGCGTCCGGGTCGGGGAAGCGGGGGGCCCGCAGCAACGAGAGCCGTACGGTCGTGGTTGTGCCGCCGTCCGGACGGACGTCCCGGGTGATGTCGTGTCCGTACGTCGAATCGTTGACCAGGGCGGCGCCCCAGTCGTTCTCGTCCACGTGCAGGTAGCGGTGGGCGCAGATCTCGAACTTGGCCGCGTCCCAGCTGGTGTTGGTGTGGGTGGGGCGTTTGACGTGTCCGAAGGGGATCTCGGCGCTGGAGTGGTCGGCGCGCAGGTCGAGCGGGAACGCGGCCTTGAGGAGCTTCTCCTTCTCGTGCCAGTCGATCTCGGTGTCGATGTCGAGCCGCCGGGAGCCCTCGCGCAGCGACAGGAGCTGCTCGATCCGGGAGTCGCCGAAGGTCCTGACGATCCGGACGCCTTCGGGCTCGGCGCGCAGGACGTCGGCCTCGGTGAGGTCGTGGACAATGTTGCGGTAGAACTCGTCGATGTCCCAGGCGTCGTACTCGTTGGGGAAGTCCTGGTGCAGCTGGAGAAGGTTGGCCGCGGCGCCCGGGGCGAGGGCCTCGCGGCCGGCCGTCAGGTCGATCGCCGACGTGATCAGACCGCGGGCGTCGATCTCGATCTTCACGAGGTTGTTGTCGAGGACGAAGCCGTTCCCGGACCGCACCGGCGCGACCGCAGGGTGGACGGGCGTGGTGCGGACGGTCGCGCCGAGGGCGGGGACGTTGCCGCGGGCATGCGGTGCGGAGTTGAAGACGACGGTCCGCTCCCCCTCGCCGGCCAGCGCACGCTGGGCCGAGGAGACGATCCCGTCCAGCTCGCCGAGGACCTCGGTGTAGGTCTGTTCGGCCTCTCGGTGCACCCATGCGATGGAGGAGCCGGGCAGGATGTCGTGGAACTGGTGCAGCAGCACGGTCTTCCACAGCCGGTCGAGCGCCTCGTACGGGTAGGGGACGCCCGCGCGCACCGCAGCTGTGGCCGACCAGAGTTCGGCCTCGCGCAGCAGGTGTTCGCTGCGCCGGTTGCCCTGCTTGGTGCGCAGCTGGCTGGTGAGCGTTCCGCGGTGGAACTCCAGGTACAGCTCTCCCACCCACACCGGGGCGTCGGGGTATTCGGCCTCGGCGCGGGTGAAGAATTCTGCGGGAGGCTCGATGACCACCCGGGGCGAGCCTTCCAGGCTGCTCAGGCGTGCGGCACGGGCCAGCATCTCGCGGGTGGGGCCGCCACCGCCGTCGCCGTATCCGAACGGGAGGAGTGAGCTGCCGGCCGCGCCCTTGTCCTGGAAGTTGCCGACGGCGTGGGCGAGTTCGGCGCCGGTGAGCTCGGCGTTGTACGTGTCGACGGGCGGGAAGTGGCTGAAGATCCGGGTGCCGTCGATGCCCTCCCAGCGGAAGGTGTGGTGCGGGAACTTGTTGGTGGTGTTCCAGGAGATCTTCTGGGTGAGGAACCAGCGCACACCCGCCAGTTTCATCAGCTGCGGCATGGCCGCGTTGTAGCCGAAGGTGTCGGGCAGCCACATCTCCTGGGTCTCGACGCCGAACTCCTGGGCGTAGAACCGCTTGCCGTGGATCAGTTGCCGGGCGAAGGCCTCGCCACCGGTGATATTGGTGTCGGGTTCCACCCACAGGCTGCCGACCGGCAGGAACTGGCCGCTCTTCGCCTTCTCCTGGACGCGGGCGTACACCTCGGGGCGCTTCTCCTTCAGCCAGGCCAGCTGCTGGGCCTGGGACATGGCGAAGCGGAAGTCCGGGTGGTCGCCCATGAGGTGGGTGACGTTGGAGAGCGTGCGGGCGACCTTGCGGACGGTCTCGCGCAGCGGCCACAGCCAGGCGGTGTCGATGTGGGCGTGTCCGACGGCGGAGATGCGGTGGGCGCTCGGGGCGGCCGGTGCCGACAGGGCCGGACGGAGGATCTCGCGGGCGGCGGGCGCACTGGCGGAGATGGACTGGAGGTCGACGGCGTCCAGGGCCCGGTCGATCGTCTGCAGGAGCTGCCAGCGCCGGGGGTCGGCCTCGGGGAGCGCGTGCATCAGCTCACCGAGCACGTCCAGGTCCTGGGCGAGTTCCCAGACCTCGGTGTCGAAGACGGAGAGGTCCAGACGGAGCAGCTGGTACAGCGTGTCGCCGGCGTGCCCGCTCCCGGTCGTCCATGAGGGCAGGCCTCCGAGCGACGTCGGCATGTGGCTGTCGCAGAGGGCCGGGTTGGCGGCGGCCTCGATGTAGCACGTGAACTCCTCGCCGCCTTGTGCCGGGTCGGCGATCGGCACCCAGCCGTTGCGGGGGTTGAGCGCTTTGAGTACGGTCCCGTCGGGCCGGTGGATCAGGCCCTCGGCGGAGAAGCCGGCGCCGGTGACGTTGAAGCCGAGGTCGAGGACGGCCTCGACCCGCTGCCCGGCCCACTCCTCGGGAACCCTGCCGGTGATCTTGAACCAGCTGGTCGACCAGGCCGGCCCCCAGCGGTGTCCGACCTGGACCGGCCGGTACGGCGCGGCCAGGCCGGCGGCGACCGGCACCGGCTCGCCTGGGGCGTTCCAGATCCCGACCTGGAGCGGGGCGGTCCGGGCGTGCACGGACGGTCGGATCCGCTCCGTGAGCACCCGCTTCAGGCGCTGCTCGATCAGGCGTCGCTTGCTGTGCATGGGCTGCTCCGGGTGGTTGTCAGTCCTGGACGGGGCCGAGGTCGGGCCGGTCCCGCAGCTCGACGGTGCGGGACGCGGTGGCGTGGAGTTCGAGGACGATGATCTCGTTGCGGCCGGGACGCAGCGCCGGCGCGGGTACGTACAGGGTGGTCTGCGGGCCCCGGGACCAGTAGCGGCCCAGCAGAAAGCCGTTGACCCAGGCGTGCCCCTTGGTCCAGCCGTCCAGGGCGAGGTAACCGTCGGCGGGCCTGTCGAGTTCGAAGGAACCGCAGTGGAAGGCCGGGCCGACGAGGGGCGCGGCAGAGGTGAGGGTGAGGGCGTCGAGGCTGTCCAGCGGCAGCGGGCTGCTGCTCCAGTCCACGAGTTCCGTGCCGTTGACGGTGACCTGGCCGAGCAGGCCCTTGCGGTCGTGGATGCCGGGTCCGTAGTTGACCCGGCCTTGGTTCTCCACCAGGACCGCGAGCCGGGCGTCGCTCCTGGGCGAGACGAAGGCGAGGGCGTGCTCGTGGTTCTCCCGTTCCAGTACGCCGACGGGCTGCCCGTCGACGAAGACCTGGGCCCGGTCGCGGACCTCGCCCATCCGCAGCACGGCCGGCCCCGCGGTCGGCAACTCCGTCTCGTACAGCACGAAACCGAAGGACTGGCCGAGCTGTTCCATGGTGAGCGGGCGGTCGGCGCGGACCGCCACCCCGAACAGGTGGGCCTGGTCGAACAGGCCTGCGCAGCGGTCGAGTTCCACGAGGGCGGGGGCGAGCTTCGGGGCGGGAGCGGGACGGGGCTCGTCGGGGACGAGGGCGTGCCGGGCGATGACCTCGCGGAACGCCTCGTACTTGGGGGTGGGGTCGCCGGCTTCGTCGAGGAGGGCGTCGTAGTCGTAGGAGGTGACCGTGGGGCGGTAGGTGCCCTTGTCATTGGCTCCGTTGGTGAGGCCGAAGTTGGTGCCGCCGTGGAACATGTAGATGTTGACGGAGGCGCCGGCGGCGAGCAGGCGGTCGAGGTCGGCCGCCGCGTCCGCGGCGTCGCGGGTGGTGTGGGCGCCGCCCCAGCGGTCGAACCAGCCGATCCAGAACTCCGAGCACATCAGGGGCCCGGTCGGCTGGATCCGGCGCAGCTGGTCGAGGCCCGCCTCGACGCGGCTGCCGAAATTCACGGTGCGCAGCACGCCGTCCAGGCCGCCGCGGGCGAGGTCGGCGGGCTGGTCGCAGGTGAAGAGGGGGACGTCGACGCCGTGGGCGCGCAGCAGACCGGCGAGGTCCGCGAGGTAGCCGGCGTCGTCACCGTAGGCCCCGTACTCGTTCTCCAGCTGCACCGCGATGATCGCCCCGCCGGCGGAGGACAGGTACGGCTTCAGCGGCGGGAGGAGGGCGGCGAGATAGCCGTCGACGGCTGCGAGGAAGCGGGGGTCGCGGCTGCGCAGCTCGATGCCGTCCTCGGCGAGTAGCCACGAGGGCAGGCCTCCGCCCTCCCATTCGGCGCAGATGTACGGGCCGGGGCGGAGGAGGACGTGCAGGCCCTCCGCGGCGGCGAGATCGAGGAAGCGGGGCAGGTCGAGACCTCCGTCCAGCCGGAATTCACCGGGCCGGGGGGCGTGGAGGTTCCAGGGGACGTAGGTCTCGACCGTGTTGAGTCCCAGCAGCCTCGCCTTGTGGAGCCGATCGGCCCACTGCTCCGGGTGGACGCGGAAGTAGTGCAGTCCGCCCGAGATGATGCGGAACGGGTGGTCGTCGAGACGGAATCCGTTCTCGGCGATCTCCAGTCGGGGCATGCCGGGGTGCTCCTAGGTGTGGGTGCGGAAGAGA
This sequence comes from Streptomyces sp. NPDC051020, assembly GCF_040683105.1. NCBI lineage: Bacteria > Bacillati > Actinomycetota > Actinomycetes > Kitasatosporales > Streptomycetaceae > Streptomyces > Streptomyces sp. NPDC051020. Next base: position 8,714 of record NZ_JBFBCG010000118.1, read on the forward strand.
TGATCAGGCAAGCGGGCGGCAGAGCAGAGCGTCGGGGACGCCGTAGTGCAGCCACTTCCAGGTGTAGGCGACGCCGGCGAGGTACTCGTCGTCGGCGCACTGGCCCTTGTAATAGCCGGGTGCCCAGTCGCTGGCGTTCGAGCCTCCGGTGGCGGGCCGGTTGTCGCCGTGGTCGAACCAGAGCACGCGGCCGGAGGTGGGCAGGGCGGCCGCCGCGGGGGCGCAGAGGAGGGCGGCCATGGCGTTGTCCTTCACGCTGTAGCCGACGGCGAAGGTCCGGTCGGGGCACTGGAGCTTGTTGTAGCCGCTCGCCCAGTCGCCCCTGGTGACGTAGCGCTCGTCGGTGACGACGGTCCAGGCTCCGCTCCCCTTCGCCGGCTGGCCGGCGTCGGTGCACAGGCCGCGGCTGTCGCTGCGGCCGAGGCCGACGATACGCTGGGTGTCGGGGCAGTTGCCCTTGCGGTTGCCGGGAGACCAGTCGGGTTTCGCCAGCATGGTGGCGGAGACGTTGTAGTCGGCGTAGTCGAGGTTGAGCATGTTCCAGCGCGGGGTCGGGTCGATCCGGCCGGTCCTGCCAGGGGCGTTGACGAGCTTGTTCCAGTCGGTGGCGCGCCAGTCACCGGGGTCCATGACGCCGAGCCGGGTGCCGTCGACGCTGTAGTTGACCATGGCCCAGTTGTCCTGCGGCTTGCCGCTCGCGTCGGTCCAGCCGACCAGCGGCCAGATGGCGAAGTCGGTGTCGTTCTTCACCAGGATGTCGGTGAAGTTGGCGAACCAGGCGCGTTCCTTGGCGTCGATGTCCCCGCGGCCTGCGGCGCCGAACTCACTGATCCACACGGGCGCGGTGAAGTGCTGGCCGGACCGGGTGACGAACAGGGCCTGGTCGTCGACGACCTGGGCGAGCTGTGCGGGGGTGAGGTCCTCGTAGCGTGGGTCGTGCGTCTCGCCCGTGCCGGTGGCGCCGGTGTGGTTGGGGCCGGTGTAGCCGTAGAAGTGGGCCGCGTAGACGAGTTTTTCGGAGCGGATCAGGGTGTTGGACAGGGTGGCGACCGGGGTGAGCGTCGGGCGACCGTGGCTGGTCACGTCGGTCGGTATGCCCTGCCAGTTGATGCCCTCCATCACGATCAGCATGTCCGGGTCGGCCTGGAGGATCTTGTTGCCGGCCTCTTCCAGGGCCTTGTTCAGGTCGTGATCGTCGCCCCAGCCCCAGTTGGGGTCGTTCCAGGTGTCGCGACGGACCTCGTTGCGCAGGTCGGCGCCGACGACCCGCTTGTCGGCCTGGTAGCGCTTCACCAGGAACACCCAGTCGTCGATCCACGCTTGCGTCGACTGCCCGCTGTTCCAGCGCTCGTTGCCGTCCAGGCCGCAGCAGAAGCGGTAGCTGGTGGTGTGGTTGTTGAGGATGACGGCGAAGCCGTCCGCGGTCAGGGCGCCGACGACGGCGTCGAAGACCTGCAGCGGGGTCTTGCCCTTGAGCTGGGGGTTGGCCGCGACGGCCGATTCGGGAACGACGCTCGTGTCGTGGATCAGCGCGTTGGCGAACGGCAGCCGGATGCTGTTCAGGCCCAGGGCGTGGAAGTCGGCCAGGATCTGGGCCATCGGCTTCCGGTCCAGGCCGAGCGGGATGTTGTGCGACATCTGGTCCGCCTGGTGGTTCGCCACGTCGTTGACATCGCCGCTGCCCTCCCAGGTGCCCTGGGCACCGGCCCAGTTGCCGGCCTTGAGCTTGAACCGGTTGCCGTCCGCGTCGACGACGTACCGGCCCCGGGTGGACAGCGGGGCGGTCCACGAGGCGGCGAGCTGCGCGCCGGTGAGGACCGGGGGCGACGCCACCCCGGGATCCGCCGCAGCGGCGGTGGGGGTGGGTGTGCCGAGGATGAGCGCGGACAGCGTGGCAAGGGCCACGGTCGCGCGTCGGAGCAAGGTGATGCGGGGTGTCACGGGGGCTCCTTGCGAATGGGGGACGTGTACCTGCCTTGTGCGTGGTGCGGAATGGTGCGGTGCGCGGTGGTGCGGTCTGGTGGGTCAGCCCTTGAGGCCGCTGGTGGCGATGCCTTCGACGATGTAGCGCTGGGCGACGAGGAACATGACGACCAGGGGCGTGATGGTGACGACGGCGCCGGCGAACAGGCCAGGCAGGTTGATGGTCTGCGAGGTGAGGAAGGTGGACAGGGCGATCTGCGCGGTCCAGGCGGACGGGTCCTGGCCGATGACCAGCGGCCACAGGAAGGAGTTCCAGCTGTCGATGAAGCACAGCGCTCCGAGCGAGGCCAGCATCGCTCCGGAGCTCGGCAGGGCGATCCGGCGGTACAGGCCGAGCCAGCCGAGGCCGTCGAGCCGTCCGGCGTCTTCGATCTCGCTCGGGAACTGCAGGTAGAAGTTGCGGAACAGCAGCACCGCGAACGGATTGAAGAGGCCGGGCGCGATGATGCCCCACAGCGTGTTGACGCCGCCCATGGAGCCGACGACCACGAACGTCGGTACGAAGGTGACCGAGCCGGGGATCATCAGCGTGGCCACCACCAGGGCGAGCACCACATTGCGTCCCGGGACCGGAATCCTGGCGAGGGCGTAGCCGGCGGCGGAGGCGAGGAGCGTGGACACCGGTGCGGTGACGGCGGCGATGAGCAGCGAGTTGCCGAGGGCCGGGCCCATGGAGACGGCGGGATCGTCGAACAGGGCGGTGAAGTTCTCGAAGTGCATCGTCGAGGGCCACCACGTCCACTCGGGCGCCGTGAGGCCCTGGGAGTCCATGAGGGCGTTACGGAGCATCAGGTAGAAGGGCGCCAGGAAGGCCGCGGTCAGCAAGCCGACGAGCAAGCCGCGGGCGAGGACACGCGCGGCGCGGGACGGTCCGGGCAGGGTGATCATGCGCTTCTCATTCTCCGCTCCTGCCGAATCCGGTGAACCGTCCCTGGATCAGAGTCACTCCGACGATGAGGGCGGTGAGGACAAAGGCTCCGGCGGAGCCGAGGCCGTAGTTCTGGCTGCCCATGGCGGTGTTGTAGAGGTGGACCAGCGGGGTCTGTACGGGGGCGGTCCCGGTTCCGGAAAGCCCGCTGTTGAACAGGTTGTAGAACTCGTCGAAGGCCTGGAAGGCGGCGATGAACAGCAGCATCAGCACGGCGACGGAGGTGTTGCGCAGCATGGGCAGAGTGATCCCGGTCAGGAGTCGCCGGCCCTTGGCGCCGTCGAGCGCGGCAGCCTCGTAGAGCTCCTTGGGGATGGCCTGGAGCCCGGCGAGGAAGAGCACCATGTAGAAGCCGACCTGGAGCCACAGGCGCAGCGTGACGAGGACGATCCAGTAGAGCGGTGGCGAGGTGGACTGCAGCCAGGCCACGGGTTCCGCGCCGAACCATCCGCCGATCATGTTGGCGATGCCCGTCGGCAGGCCGTTGAACAGGCACATCTTCCACAACAGTGACGCCGCGACGTACGAGACGGCCGTCGGGATGAGGAAGGTGGTGCGCAGCAGAGCCCGGCCCCGCCGGATCCGGTGCACCAGCAGCGCGAGCCCAAGGGACGCGGCGAAGGTGACCGGCACGATGAAAGCGGTGAACAGCAGGATCTGGAGCAGCGAGTCGCGGAAGGCCTGGTCGGACAGGAGGGTCCGGTAGTTGTCGAGTCCGACCCAGTGGCCGAGGGCGATGGTGCCGCGCGCGTCGCTGAGGCTGAGCAGGAAACTCCAGCCGATCGCGACGTACTTGAAGATGCCGAGCCCGATCAGCGTCGGCGCGGTGAGCAGCACGAACGCGGTCCAGCCGGACCGGCCGACGCGAGGCCGGCCGACGCGGGCCCGGCCGGGGCCGGACCGGCCGGTGCGGGCGGCACCCCGCGCAGTGACCGCGGGGCGCACTGCGTGCTCGGGCTGCCGAGTGGTGTCGGTCGCCGAGTTCATCGGTTTCACCGGCCGAGCTGCTTGTCGATCTCGCTCTGGGCCTTCTTCACCGCGTCGGCGAGGAGGGCGGCCGGATCGCCCTGTCCGCCGACGATCTTCGTTGCGGCCGCGTTGAAGGTGCTGCTCACGGCGGTGTCCCAGGTGCCCGGGTTGTGCTTCCCGTACTTCGCCGCCAGCTCCACGGTCTCCTTGGCGGCCCCGGTGGACAGCTTCTTCGCGGACGCCGCCACGGACGTACGCGGCGGCACGTGGAAGCCGTAGCTCTCGGCGAAGTCCCGCTGCAGGTCGGACTGCTCGACCCACAGCCACTGGACGAACTTCTTCGCCGCGGCCACGTTCTTGCCCTTGGCGTTGACGCAGCTGGTCCACCCGCCGACGCGGACGACGGGAGCGCCGCCGGCCTTGAAGGCGGGCCACGGCAGGACGCCGAAGTCGTCGCCGAGCGCGGACTGGACGGCGGGCATCGCCCACAGGCCGCACCACTGCATCGGCACGACGCCCTGGGTGAAGGCGGCGGGGTCCCACCAGTCGGTGGTGAAGCCGAGTAGCAGCGACTTGTCGTCGTGCAGGCGCTTCAGGGCGGTGATCGCCTCCAGCGCCTGGGCCGATCCGAACGCCACCTTGCCTTCGGGGGTCACGAGGTCGCCGCCGTTGGACCAGACGGCGTTGCTCGGGGAGTCGCCCATGCCGTCGTTGCCGACGAACAGGCCCTTGTTCTTCTTGGTGGACAGGGCCTTCGCCGCGGCGACGAGGCCGTCGAAGGTCGTGGGCGGGGTGATCCCGGCCTTGGACAGGACGCTCTTGCGGTAGTAGAGCATGATGACGTCGTCGATCATCTTGACGCCGTAGAGCTTGCCGTCGACCGTGACCGAACTGATGGCGTTGGTGTTGAAGTCGCTCTTGGCGCTGCCGTACACGTCGTCGAGGGCGGCGATCTGGCCGCCGTGGACGAACCTCTCGCTGAAGTCGCCGATCTCGAAGACGTCGGGGGCCGAGTCGGTCAGCAGGGTCGCGTTGAGCTTGCTCGCGTAGTCGCCGGGCACCCAGGTCACCTTGACGGCTATGTCCGGGTTGGCCTTGGTGAACGCCTTGGCGTAGCGGAGCACCGCCTGCTGCGTGCCGGCCTCGCCGTAGGCGTGGTACCAGACGTTGAGGGTGGTCTTCGCGCCGGAGGAGGAACCGCCCGAGGGGTCGGTGCTACAGGCGGTCGTCAGGACCGATCCCGCGGCGATGAGAAGCGATCCGGTGAGGAATCCGCGTCGGCTAAGCTCGGGTCTGCGTGCGCTCATGTCGCATGTCCTTCTGTGAGGGTGTGTGTGCGGGGCGGATGTGCGGAGCCCGTGGTGCGCCGACTGCTCGACGCCCCGGGCTGCCCACCTTCACCTCCGCCGAGGGCCTCCCGATCGGCAGTCAGCTGATCGCCGGGCCCTGGGACGAGGCTGCGCTGATCCGGGTCGCCGCCGAACTGGAGGACCTGGACCGCTGGCCGCACCGACGCCCCGCGCGCTACGCCGGCTGATCCCACCGGCCCCACGCGAGGCCCTTCCAGCGCCGCTCTCCTCGCCCCCGGGCATCTCGCCCGCCGCGCGGCACCGGCCGAGCCGGGGAGCACCCCGGCTCGGCCAACAGCTGCTCCGCACGGGCGCGCTCAGGCTGGCTAGCGGTCTAGGGCGTGTTTCGAAAGTCCCGCCTGCCGGGCGGCGCCTGGCCCGCACGCTCGCTGCGTTGTCGGGCTCGCCCCGATACGCCCAGTATCGGGGCGACCCTCCGCCTTGCGATCGCACGCACCAGACGCC
>NZ_JBFBCG010000119.1:0-14354 GCF_040683105.1 Streptomyces sp. NPDC051020
ACCGGCGGACCCACGGTCATTATCGACACCAAGGCCTACACCGCGCAGCGCGTCACGTACGACCTGAGCATCGAGGGCCTGCACACGTACTATGTGCTGGCGGGCGAGACGCCGGTACTCGTTCACAATTCCAACTGCACGGTTTATCGGACGCAGACGTCTCATCCTGACAGCCAGCGTCTAGCCATCGATGCGGACGGTAATGTCTCGTTGAGTGGAGAAGGTCGTTTGTACTTGAACATGAGCGGCGATGCTTCACATTCACTACAATTCCGTGGTGCCGACGGGCAGGTTCTAGGGTTCGATGTGGACAGCTCGTTCGTGAACAGTGTGCGCGAATTGGCTCTTCCTCAGAGGAAGCCGCGTGGATTCGCTGGAAGTACGCGAGATTGGAACCAGCTCCGCAGGACGCGACCAGATATTGCAGACCCATCAGTCTCGCCAGGTCTCTATGGGATTCCATCGAACATGTTCGGCGATCTCATGGGGGCAATCCGTCAAGGTTCTGGTCGGGTGGTTCGATGAGCGCCCGTAGGTTCGCTGGTGAAATAGAGCGAGTCGATTCCCCTCCCTCTTGGAGTACGGAAGCGCCCCCAGTGCTCGCTACGTTCCTGGTCACTGCGAGCATGGGCGCGGCAGGCTATGTCGCCAGGGTCCGTGCCGTACTGTCTGCGGCAATTCATGCGGCGAATGAGATGGATTCTGATTCGGAATATCTCCCAGAGAATCTTATTCCCGATTGGTTCGCAGAAGTAACTCGTGGATCCGTTGTGGTCGGTCACGACGCCCCGGCATCCTTGGGGATCCAACGGTATGTTTCCCGTCGGGGTGAAGAGCCGTGGGAACTTCAGGACTGGCTCTTCTGCTTCGACCCACAGTTGAGGGGGTGGGCGTGGTGGGATGCGACCCAGCTTCCTGATGAATCGGTGCTTCTGTGGGTCGACTCTTCTGGGGAGCCGGTATTCCCGTGTGAAGAGTTCCGCTGGTTGGCTTATGCCTGTGGAGCGAAGACCGTTGAGGGGCCTGTTCTAAGGTCCGCCTTGGAGTGGCGGAAATCGCGTCAGGATTCGGCGACATAGAAAAGCGCTCTTGGCCCCTCCGGCAGGTTCTTCGGAGGGGCCAAGAGCGCTTTGACGGCAACGCTGACGGCAACGTCAGCGGACGGCGGCGGCGGAGGGCGGGTCGTCGGGGCCGTTGTCTGTCGAGTTGAGCGCGTGGCCGAGGGTGTCGATGGCTTGGCGTTGGAGGCGGAGTCGGACGTGGGCGTAGACGCCGGCGGTGACGCCGATGTGGGCGTGGCCGAGGAGTTCCTTGATGACGACGAGGTCGACGCCCTGTTCCAGGAGCAGGGTGGCCGTCGAGTGTCGGAGGTCGTGGAAGCGGATCGTCCGGAGTCCTGCCTTGTTGAGGAGGCGGCGGAAGCGGCGAGTGAGGTTGGTGGGGTCGAGAGGCTTGCCCTTCGGGGTGGTGAAGACGAACCCGTTGTCCGTCCAGTCCGTTCTGGCCGCCTGGCGTTCTTCCCGCTGCCGTTCCTGGTGGATCTTGAGGGAGCTGATGCACTCGGTTGGCAGAGCAATGCGGCGTTCGGAAGCGAGCGTCTTGGCGTTCAGGACGGTCAGGCCCTGGCTGCGGGTGCGCTGGAGGGAGCGGTGGATAGTGGCGGTGCCGCTGTCGAGGTCGAGATCTTCCCAGTGGAGGCCGAGGAGTTCGCCCTTGCGGAGTCCGGTGCGCAGGGCGAGTTCGTACAGCGCGTGCAGACGATCATCGGCGGCCGTCTGGAGGAACCGCCGGGCTTCGGTGGCGGTGAGGGGCTGGAAGCGTCTGGGGCGGGACGTGGCCGTCTTGACGTTGCGGGCGACGTTGCGCGGCAGTTCGTCCTCGCGGACGGCGTGTTCCAGGGCGGACTTGAGGACCGCGTGGACGTACGTCACGGTCAGCGGAGACAGCCGCTTCTCACAACACTGACCGATGGCGCAGCAGGACCGCCGATCAGCGTCCCGTTCCTGGGCGCAGCACTGGCAGGTGGTGCGGAGTCCGTCGAGGAACGTGCGGACGTCGCGGGTGGTGAGCCGGGCGAGCTTCTTGGCGCCGAGGCCGGGGTTGAGGTGGAGGCGGATGGAGGCGGCGTAGCGGGTGTGGGTGTTCTCCCGCAGGTGGTGCACGGCAACGCCGTCCAGCCAGTACGCGAGGTAGGCGCTCACGGTGCTGTCGGCCGCCGCGACGGGGAGGCCGCGGTTGCTGGCGGCGATCTTCTCGGTGAGCTTGGTCATCGCGTCTTTGCGGGTGGCGCCGTAGACGCGGACGCGCTTGCGGGTGTTGCCGGGGGCCAGCACGTATCCGGCTGCTTCCCATCGTCCGTCCTTGCGCTGGTAGATGGTCCCGTCTCCGTTCGCACGGGTGCGGGAGCGGCGGGACGAAGTGGGGCGGGGTGTGGTCATCAGGCGGCTTCCTGTTCGAGGCGGGTGCGGATGAAGTCGGTGAGGGCGTGGGTGGGGATGCGGCGGGCGCGGCCGAGGGTGATCGAGGCGAGCTGGCCGGAGCGGAGCAGGTCGTAGACGGCGGAGCGGCCGAGCTGAAGGCGGGCCATCACCTGGGGCACCGTCAGCAGATCCAGCACTGGGGCCGGCTCCGTGCGGAGGACGGTGGGCGGGGGCGAGATCATCAGCAGCCCCCTTCCGCGATGAACTGCCGTTCCAGTTCCTTGCGGTGCCACACGCCGGCCGCGAGGAGCGCGGCGCCGGGGCTGTAGCCCGAGCCGAGGTAGTCCCAGTGGCCGACGATGAGCGTGGTCGTCGGATCGGGCTCGGGCAGGTCGGCATGAGTGCGGGTCTGTTCGGTGCGCCATGCGCGGCGGGCGTCGCGCAGCGCGCCCAGGGTGGTCGAGTAGCTGCGGGACTTGGTGGAGAAGTGGCCCCGGAAGCCGAGCATGTGCGCCCACTTCCAGAGCTTCAGGTGGTCGAACTCGGGCAGCCTGCCCAGCTCCCAGCAGGTGCGGATCATCTGGCGCACGTGCCGGGCGACGGCGAGCCGGGGCAGCGGCCGGGCCTGCCCGGTGCCATCGCATGCGGTGCACGGGAGCGGGGTCCCGTGGGGCAGCACGGTGGCGCCGCGTCCCTGGCAGGATCGGCAGAACAGGGCACGGTCGAGGGTGCCGGAGGCGTCGGCGGACTTGGTGGCGTACTTCGCCACATACGCGGCCACGGCTTGATCGGTCAGTTCGCTGTCAGCGCCGAACGCGGCGATCTCGCGCACGTCGAGCTGCTGGCCCCAGGTGAGTTCGCGTTCGCCGAACGCGTCCGACACGAGCGCGATGCGGGCGCGCGGTGCGGCGGCGCGGATGGCGTCGGTGAGCACAGCGACCGTGGCGTACGGGGGCGGGGGCTGTGTGCTGCCGTCGGGTCCGTCGAGGCGGATGACGGCGTGGAAGTGGACCAGGCCGCGCTTCTGGTACTCGGCGACCTTCGCGAAGGACACCCGCAGCGCCGCGCGGGCGGCCTTCTGCGTCATACCGAGCCGGGCGGCGATCTCGCGGCGCAGGTAGGTGGTGAAGCGTGCCCACAGGGCTCCGGCGTGGGCGTTGAAGAGGACCGCGCCCGCGTAGTCGTACGTCGCCGGGTTGAGCGGCGTGCCCAGCAGGTGGTCTGTGGGTTCGTGGCGGGTGCCGCAGCGGCAGGGCCGGGCGTTGGGGCGGTTGTGGACGGGGCCGAAGGACGGCGCGGTAAGGGTGGCGAAGACGCGGGGGTGGGTGCGGACGGTGTCGGGCACGGTCTTGCCGCCGGTCAGGCCGGCGCGGATGAGATGGTAGGTGTCGGCAGCGTAGAGGCGGGAGCAGGCCGGGCAGCGCGAGGAGCGGCGGTTGCCGCACGAGGTGAGCAGACTGCCGGTGGGCTCGGTGTCGGTGGAGTAGGAGCGCAGGACTTCACCGGTCGTGGTGGCGACGGTGGTCGTGTGGCCGGTGAGGCGGATGGGTTCGGTGCAGCCGCCGAGGTGTTCGATCTGCTGCTGTGCGCGGTCGAAGTCGGGGTGGTTGACGAGGTGGAGCAGGTCCCGTACGGCGGGGCTTGCCACGTGGCGCAGGTCCAGGGTGACCATTCGGGGCGTGTCCCTTCTGTCGGGTGGGTGGCCCCGAGCAGCAACCAGCCAGGCCATAGGGCGTGTTGGTGCGGCTCGGGGCATGACGAACCAGCCCATGGGCGGGGGGCGGGTTCAGCAAGGTGTGATGCGGACCGCGTGGGCGCGGGGCTCAGAGTTGAGCGAGTGCGGCGGTGGCCACCGGAAGGGCAACACCCATGCGCGTTCCCAGGTGGGCGGCGGTGATCGGGGTTCCGTGCTCTGTGCGGTGGGTGTCCGCGATGCGCCGGGCCGCGTCCAGCAGGGCGGCAGGCAGGGCCGGGCCGGAGGCGGGTCGGGTCGTCTTGGCGACAGTGATGGGCGGAGTAGCGGCCGGGGTCGGAGTCGGAGCGGGTTGTGGTTCCTCGGCCGGGGAGTCGACGACGACCGGGGCGGGTGTCGCTTCGAGTGTGGGCGCTTCGTCGGGCACCGGTTCGGAGAGGGGGGTGGGCGTGGCCTTCAGGCTCTGGGTGGGGCGGGTGAGGGTGTGGAACTGGGCGAGGAAGGCGGGGCCGACGTGGCCCCAGCCGAGGAGCAGGAGCGGGGCGACGGTGTCCAGGCAGGCGCGGCCGTAGCGTCCGGTCATCAGGGGTTCGGCGGTGTTCAGGGCGAGGGTGAGCAGTCCGCACAGGTGCAGCAGCCTGGTACCGGCCCGCAACTCCGTCTTGGGTACGCCGCGCAGGGCCAGGAACCGCAGGGCGACCAGGAGTCCGACGACGGACAGGTCCACCATGGGGGCGATCAGCGGGGCGATCGGGCGGGGGACGCCGAGGCGCAGGGCGAGTGCCCAGACGTTGCCGAAGGAGAAGACGAAGGCCAGGGCCGCGATGACCGCCATGACTACGGTCACGGTGCGCCGGGTGAACCGTTCCTCCGTCATGATCTCAACCTCCTTTCTGGCGTGAGCTGTTCGGGATCACTTGGTGAGCGAGGGCGAGGGCAGGAGTGTTGCCGTCCGGCCGGTCGTACGGAGAAGAGCGTCCAGGAGGAAGTCCGGGTCGGCGGTCAGGTGCGAAGTGTCTTCGGCGATACGGGCGGCGGCGGTGTCGGAGACGTAGGGGGTGCGGATGCGGGTGTAGCCGGGGCGGCCCTGCATCGCCATCACCGCGACGCCGACGTATGCGGGGTCCTGCAAGGTGACCGGGCTGGCGTCGGGCCAGTTGCGGATGTCCTCACCCAGCGCGGCCACCGCGGCTTCCACGGTCTTCTGCGCGAAGGACAAACCGATGGGGCACACGTCGCGGATGAAGGTGGGGATGGCGTCGCCGGTGGTCTTCTGGCTGATCAGGATCACCAGGATGCCGACGCTGCGGCCCTTCTTGACCAGGTCCTCCACCAGCCGGGCGTTCTCCGCCGTCAGCGCGGCCAGACGTTTGGTGGTGGGGTCGCTGCCCTTGTACTCGCGGAAGTACGTGTGTGCCTCGTCGATGATCAGGACCGTGAGCGGCCACTGTGGCGAGGGGCCGACGTGCCACATGTTCTTCACGCCCAGCGCGTCCCGGATGGTCGCCGAGCGCCGCTTGCGCAGCTCCACCAGGCGCTTGAACAGTGCGTTCGCCTCGTCGAGGTCGTCGCCGCAGAACGCGAACATCCGCTTGACCAGGTCGGCGTAGTCGCCCTCCGAGGCCCGCGACACCTTCCCGTCCGCCGCGGCGATCTGCACAGACGGGGACGGCGCGAAGTCGCAGACGAACTTGTTGACCCCCGAGGTCTTGCCCGCACCCGGGACACCGGCCACCGTCACCCCGGGCACGTTCGCCAGGGACACGCACACCCGGGCGGCGTACTCATCCACCCCCAGCTCCCACCGCGTCAGATCCCCGGGCGGGCGGCCGGTCGGCCGGTGCCCGGTCGGCGTGGTCAGCGGATCGGAGCGCACGCCCCGGATCACCACCCTGCCGGGGCCGTCCGGCAGTACGGACACCCGCGTGCACCGCCAGGCGTCCGCCAGGAACCGCGCCGACTTCCGGTACTCCTCCAAACCGACCTGCGGCAGCGTCCGCGCCCGCACGATCACCCCGTACTGATCGGGCTTGACCTTGATCTTCGGAGTCAGCACCCGAGGCGCGGGAGCGGCACCGTCCTTCTGCGCGGTGATCTGCGCCAGCAGGGTCGGGGTCTTGTCGGTGACGGTCAGCCCCGCCATCCGCGCGAGGCGTACCCAGCCCCAGCGCACCCGCACGGCCTGCCGCATGCTGACCCGCGTGCCCCGGTCGGCCCGCATGTAGCGCACCACCGTCACCAGCAACCACACGCCGACCAGCACGACTGAGACCAGCAGCGCAACCGTCGCGTATCCCGTGATGGCTTCCATGTCAGGCCCCCTCTTCCCGTATCAGGTGGAGCACGTGGTCCAGGTCGAGGCGGGCCGCCTGCTCCGGGCTCAGGCCGAGCAGATCGAGCACGGCGGCCGAGACGGCGAACGTGGCCTTGCCCTCGGTCCCCGGCAGGCGCCGGAGCGGGTGCAACTCCCGCTCCAGCGTGCGGTGTTCGAAGCGGGTCACTGGGCTGCCTCCACCGTCACCAGCTCCAGGCGGGCGGCGCGGTAGGCGACGCCGTCGGAGAGCTGACCGTTGAAGATCCGTGCCCACGGGGTCGCGAACAGCTCCACCGGCCGCACCATCGCCCCCGGCTTCAGCCCGGCCGCAAGGCCGGTCTCCGGGACGGTGATCTTCAGGACCTCGGCCCGGCCGTCCTCCATGAGCATCACGGTCACCGTGTACAGCGATGCCCCGGTCTCCCGGTCGGTGGCGACCTCCCCGGTCTGCTGGTCCTTGATCTTCAACGCCGGTTCGGTGCCCGCGATGCACACCGCCGACGGCAGCAGGGCAACACGGATACGGGTCATGGCCATGCCATCACATCCTCGTTCGATGGAGCCGCTTGATCGACTCGCCATCAGCATAAGGAGATGATCGTATAACTTGCAACCCCACTTAAGTTGTGACAGCGGTGAGGTGGATGAGCGGTCAGGCGGGAAGCGCAGGAATCTGCCCGTAACGGCTCACCGGGCAGGCGATACGGTGAGGGCATGACCCTGCCCTTGGACGAGGACTCCCGACCGCCGTATCTCCAGGCAGCCGGCGCCCTGCGGGACGCGATCCTGACCGGCGAGTTCACATCGGGCGAGCGCCTGCCCTCGGCGAACGTGCTCGGCGAGCGGTTCGGCGTCTCCAGCTCCACCGTTCAGAACGCCCTGCGCGTCCTCAAACAGGAAGGGCTGGTCTACTCCCAACTCGGCCGGGGCAGCTTCGTGAGCTCGACGATCAGCGGGAGCGATGCCCCGGACCCTCCAGAAGCGGTCGCAGACGGAGAGGAGTCAGGCCCGGACTGGCCGGCCGATCTCATCCGCAACGACGACAGCCGCCCGCCCTACGTCCAAGTGGCCGACTTCCTCCGCCGCGACATCGCAGAAGGCACCTACCCTCCGGGCTCCCAGCTCCCGCCCGCCCGTGAGATCCAAGAGCGCTTCCAGGTAGCCAACTCCACCGCGCAGAACGCCTACCGAAGCCTCAAGCAGGAAGGGCTCGTGTACTCGGTCAAGGGCCGTGGTGTCTTCGTGCGCCAGGCCCCGGAGCCGGGCAAGCACCATGGGCCGATCACGAACTACCTGCTACGGGAGGAGATCGCCCGCGAGGCCCGGGCAGCCGCCGCCGACTTCGCCGACCTCACCGATGACGAGCTGCTGGCACGGGAAGCAGAACTCGACCAGCGATGGGTCACGATCCGTGAGGAACACCAGCGGATCTTCAACGAGCGCCGGAAGGTCAAACGCGAGACGAGCCGACGCGGCTTGTTCCTGCCACCGCTCCATGACGACGACGCCGACTCGGACGCGTCGCCGCGCGAGAAACTCGAAGCCGCACTGGCCGAATCGAAGAAGCGCCGACAGCAGCGCCCCTGACGGTCAGCCTGGCACCTCGGCCAGAAGCGGCGACAGGGAGAGCTGTTCAGAGTTTCTTTACTTGATCAAGGCGGCCCGCTGACGCGGCCCGCGCCCGCTCGGCCCCACGGGGCCGCCGCCCGCTCCTGTCTCCGCCCCGCTCGCCGACGACCCCGCCGGGCCGGGCGCGCAACAGCCAGCACAACGAACCTTTCCGGGGCTCCGCCCCAGACCCCGGCCCTCCCTCCGAGGGGGTGGGGCGTGTGCGTTGGGTGCGGCTTCGTCGTGGTGTGGGGTTCGGGGTCGCGGGAGGGGGTCCCTCGCCGCCCGGTCACCGGAGGCGTACCAGGAACCCCTGGGGGCCGCCAAGGCCGAGCGCACGCGTCACGAAGTGAGCCTTGACGGCCCCCGGGGAACCCTGGCACGGCGAAGCTGCCCGACCGACGAGGGACCCCCTCCCACTCAGGCCGCGATCCTGCCGGAGCCCGGCCCGCCACGTGGTGGGGCACCCTTGTGGGCGGGTGTCTGCCGGATCGCCCCCGGTTGATGTGGCGGCCGGGCGTACCGTGGAGTGGGAGGTGGTGAGTTGATGACTACGGAGCTGGCCGACAACGTCCGCAGATACCGGCGTCGCGCGGGGATGAGCCAGGAGGAACTGGCCCACGCCGCAGGCGTATCGCCGGGCACCGTACGCAAGGCCGAGCAGGGCGGAACTCTCCGCATGGAAACCCTGCACGCCCTCGCCCGCGCGCTGAGAGTGGCGACCGCCGCACTGATGGCGTCCGATGCCCCCGAGCCCGTCGGGCGGAGCGAGGAGCCCAACCGCGTCAACCTCATCCAGCTCCGCGCCGCCCTCACCCCAGCCGTCGGGCTCGTGGACCAGGACGCCGAAGCCGTGGGCGAGGAACCGAACCTGCGCACCTTCCGGCGGACGCTGCAAGACGCACGGGTGCTGTACTTCTCCGACAGCTACAAGAGCGTCGCGGCTCAACTGCCGGGCCTGCTGCGTGATGCCGCGAGGGCCGTCGCCTACTACGACAGCGGGGACGAGCACCGCCAGGCCCTGCTGGCCCGCGCCGAGGCGCTGCGGCTGGCCGGCACCTACCTCACCCAGGTACGGCAGTACGACATCGCGTACGCCGCTGTGCGCGGCGCCATCATGGACGCCCGTCAGGCCGGAGACCTGCTCGCTGCGGGCTCCGGTGTCGGCTGCATGTGTTGGCTACTGGTGCGCCAGGGCCGGTTGGACGAGGCGGAACAGGTCGCCGCCCGGAGCATGGACGCGGTGGAGCCGAAGATCACCGGGGCCGAGCCGGACCACTACGCGGTGTGGGGCGGCCTGGCGATGGAGGCCGCCGCCGCAGCCGCGAGGAACAACCGTCCCGACGAGGCGAAGGAGTACCGTCAAGCCGCCCGGGTCGCGGCAACCGCTGTCGGGACAGCGCATCGCAACGTCTCCCGGCACTGGTCCGTCTTCGGGCCGGTCACCGTCGCGGTCAAGGCACTCGAAGACTCCCTGGTCATCGGCGACGCCCGCGCGGTGGTGCGCAAGGCAGGCGAACAGGAGGAGTTGTCGCCCAAGGCGTGGAAACGCCTGGGCAGGCCCAGCACCAACGACGGGAACCGCTTCACCCTCGACGTGGCGCGCGCCCACACCCGGACCGGAGACCTGTCCGCCGCCATGGACGAGTTGACCCGTGCCAGAGAAGCCGCCCCGCAGTGGCTGCGGCACCAGAACGGGGCCGCCGAGACCATGCAGGAGATCCTGGGCAAGCGCAAGCGCACCCTCACGACGGAGATGCGAGACATGGCCGACTACCTGGGCGTCGTCGGGTAGCTGCTACGCAACGTGGCAGTTCGTGAACCAAGAGTCGCGAACTGCCATGCCTTGCCCCTGGGGTGACGGTCAGTCAGCGCCTACGGTCGGTGTGTCCACGATCAGTGACCCAGGCCGGGGGTGCCCAGTGAGCCAGCCCAGGAGCGATGCCGACCGCATGCGCCGCAGAGAGCTGTACGACGCCGCGTCGGGTGGGGGAGGTCCCCGCTTGCTGCCGTGGACCAGCCCGGAGGGGAAGCCCTGCTACCTGAGCACCGACGGCCAGGGCTACCTCTCCACGCTCGCCGACAGCATCGAGACGGCACAGCTCAGCATGGGCCAGGAACTGTTGGGGTACGCCCGCGACGCCACAGCACCCGGCGCGAAAACCCTGTCGGCGACCGAATACCGCTGGCTGGCCCGCCGGCTGACAGAAGCCCTGGCGGACACGCTCAGGGTCGCGGACTCGCGCGGACAGCGCATCCCGGATCACGAAGAGGCGACCGAAGATGCCTGACTCCCCGAACGCCAGCGCACCAGTACACAACGCCTCTCGGGGGCGCTACCGCTTCCGCGAGTACCACGTGACCACCGTCCCCGACCCCCTGGCGCTGCCGAGCATCGAGGCGGTCTGTGTCACCGGTGAAGAGCGCAACTGCGGTGCCACGTCAGGCACGCTTCACACCCCGGACGACCTGACCCGCTGGATCGCCGGACACTGCGCCCAGAGCGGCCACGAGCTGTACGAACAGACCGTCCGCGCCCTCGTCCGTGCCGAGCCCGGCGCATGGCAGTAAAGTCCCCCGCGCCGACAGCACGCCAGCGGCAACGCGCCCCGTGCGGCCCGAGCCGCTGACGGCAGTAGCGACGGCAACACCCACGGATTTCCCCGCACAACCACGGACACCAGCGGAACCCGAAACCGCCGCTGATCTGCGAGTACGCAGATGGAGAGGGTCCGGGTAGCACACGTACTACGTGCTGGCGGGAACTACGCCGGTTCTCGTTCACAACCAGAACCAGGGCGCACCGCAATATTGCCAGCTTCCGCTGTTCGTTTTGCGAGACGGAGAAATCGCTTCTCCGGGCGCGATGAACGCGAGCCGCGGTGGTCCGACTGCGAAGAAGAACGTTCCCACCTCCATTCGCGACTCGATGATCGCCGAAGCTCAGGCAGCGGGTGATGGAACGTTGCAGTGCTGGCGTTGCGGAATGACGACGGCCAACCCGGACAACGTCCAGATCGGGCACATGAATGTACCGAGGAGTAAGGGCGGGAACCTGGAACCGGTAAACTTGTGCATCGAGGGCGCGGCGTGCAACAGCAGCGCACAGAATCGTGGTGCTCCTTCCAAGGGGAAATCATGCGCTGAAAGGGGTGGCTGTGGTGCCGGCTTCCGAAGATACGACTGACCGCAGGGGTTTCTCCGGGATTCCACTGAAAGTCGAATCCCAGCAAGGAGCCACTGCTGACGAAGTGGTGGCCGTGGCCTCTCTGGGCGATGACCGCTACCGCGTCTTGCTGTCGCCCGGTTTCTTCCGGGGTATCGCAGCCGGTGACGTCATCGTTTACGACCCGATCGAGAAGACCGCCGAGCTGGTCGAGCGCGGCGGGAACATCGCAGTTCAGGTGTTTTTCGCAGGACTTCCCGGTGACGTCGTCGAATCATTCAAGGAGAAGGTGAAAGGTGCCGGCGGAAGGATTGATGGTGAGCTCCATTCACTGGTCGTCCTGACCTTTCCGGTCGAGGTCGGCTTCACGGTGATCGAGTCGCTCGTGGCCACCCTTCCCGAGGACAAGGTGGAATGGGAGTACGGGAACGTGTTCGATGAGCACGGTGACCCTCTCTCGTGGTGGGAGGGCGCGAGCTGAGCGGACCGGCATGAGGAGTGGGAAGCGGTGGCGTTGTCAGCCCCGCTTCCCACCCTTCGCAGGCCGGCTTGCGAGGGATGTGGCCGCTGCGGCGGCCACGTCCGCTCGCGGGCCGGCGACACAGGACTTCAGGAACGTGCGAACGCGATCATCGGGCCACTGCGCGGCGGCGACGGCGGCCCAGTAGCGCAGCCCGTCGTACGGGTCCAGCGGATCAAGAAAGCCCAGCACTCGGTCGACGGTTTCGGTGTCCAAGGGCGCGTGGTTCTCGGCGACAGCGCGAAGGGCGCCGTCGAGAAGCGACGGATCTCCTTGATCCATGCACCACCGCAGTGGGGCGGCGAAGCCTTCCTCAGCGCTCCGCAGTTGCACGATCGAGTTTCCGAGCGCAAGGCGGAGTGCCGTGTCCTCCGTGGGTCGCTGAGCCAGTTCGGTCAGGAATTCAATAGCGGGCCGGTATTTGCATGCCGCAAGAGCCATGACCATCTCGTACTGGGTTTCCCAGGTGCGAGGGTGGCCGACTTCGCGTCGAAGCGCACGGAGCAGTTCGGGGCCCGCGGCTCCGTATGCCAGTTTGTTCAGCCGCTTGGCGGCCGAACGACGCTTCGCTGACGTCCTGTCGCCCAGCTGATTGATTGCTTCGTCCGCGCTCAGCGCCATGACCGGTCCTCCGAGGATGTCTTTTCAGAGAATGCTACTGAAACCCGGTGTGACCGGTGCCGCTCCACGGCGTAGAGGCGCCATCCCCCGAGGGTGGCCATGGCCGTCTCACCGAGACAGCGGATCCTGGCGCGGGTGGTGCTGTGGCGGCGCTTCCACCGCTTGAGGCGCCAGCCCCGAAAACGGTACAAACGAGGGCGGGCCCGCCGGCGCCTTGATACGCCTTGTCCGCCCAGCACGGAGGGCTGCAGCGCGAGTGGCGCGGCGAAGGCCACCGCGGTGGGCGCGGTCACGGGCGGTGTGTTCGGCGCGGCGGCGAGCAGGTTCGGCCGGAAGGGCTCCACACCGCACAGCTTCACTGGCACGACTCCAGTACTGCTGGCGAATGCCACGACGAAGCCGATCTCGATCGAGGTCAAGGTCGGGGACTACGTCCTTACCGCCGAACCCGGCAAGAAGAAGGAGAAGCACAAGGGTCAAAGCGGTCATCGTCACCAAGACCGATCGTGCCTACGTCGATGTCGTCGTGGCCACGAAGTCGGGTCCGAAGACGATCCAGACCACCAAGCACCATCAGTTCTACGAGGCCACGAAGGACGCCTGGACCCAGGCCGCCGACCTCAAGGCCGGCCAGAAACTCCAGAACGCCTCCGGCGGACCCGCCGTGGTGCTCGACGCCAAGGCCTACACCGCAAGCCGCACGACGTACGGCCTCAGCATTGACGGCCTCCACACGTACTATGTACTCGCTGGCGACACCCCGGTCCTGGTGCACAACACCTGTGGGCCGACCGGAAAGGCACCACGTACATCTGACGGGAAATTCGCAAAGCGAAATGGAGAGCCGGGAACGGACGGCTCTCTCGATGAGCGAACTGTTATGGACCAACTCGAACTGGATGGCGCTCCAATAGTTCGCGGTCAGGTCTACGCAAGGGTCCCCGGTTTCCCTCTGCGGAAATATGACGGAGCGGTTCAGATTGATGGGCGCTGGCTCGGCGTGGAGGTGAAGGGCGGATCCTCGCCGCTGACTCCACCGCAGAGAACATTTGACGACTGGCTCAATACGCCGGGGAACACGGTTACGACCAGTGGGGGTATCACCCTGGAAGGAACCTTCAACGCCTGGGTTCCCCACTGATTGGCTGGGGGCGGCCTCTGTCTGTAGGCTGCCCCCAGCAGTACCGGGCGGGCTTTTCACTAGCAGGAGTGACCTCGTGAGCTTTGATCTTGGGTTTTGGTGGGAGGCGCAGCCGATTCCTCCAGCTGAAGCGGCTCGAAAGTACAGCGCCATGATCGCGGGAGAAGTGGGCGTTGTAGGTGAGCACCCCGCGTTGGATGCGTTCTGCGGCGAGCTGGTCAGTCAGTTTCCTGATCTGACGGAGGAGAATTTCGAAACCTCGCTGTGGGCGGCACCGCTGTACCGGACCGGCGAATGCTTGATTGCGTCGATCTCGCACTCCCAACAGTCGGAAGTGTTCGAGCGTCTGTTGGAGTTGGCCGATACGGGTGGTGTGACATGCTACGACCCTCAGTCCGGGAAGGTTTATTTTCCGAAAGGCGAAAACTCGGTAACGCTAGAGTTTTCCGATGGGTCGGTCATTAATGATCCAAGTCAAGGTGACGTAACTCGGGCGCTGAACAGTCTTTCGCCAGACGAATGGTACATCATTCTTGAGACCCGTCCGGGATGGTTTATCCAAGTAGGGTTTGGCGTCGCCGCCGGAATTCCTGCTGAATCCTATGTTCTGGAAGTTAAGGACGGCTCGAAAGATAAGCATTATCGAACCGTAGTAACGGAACTTTCGCAAATCATCAATGCCTTCAGCGAAACCCTGTCTGGAAATTCTGGCTGGCGTGCAGATTTCCGATTTTCAAGCGTTCGCTACTGAAAATCAACGGATCTGAGCAGGCGTAGGTCCGGATGGACGCGCCGGGCTTCCGGACCGCGGTCTCCCTGGACGGTCCCGACGCCAGCGTCTTCTTCCTGCAGTACGTGGCCGACGACAAGC
>NZ_JBFBCG010000120.1:0-13960 GCF_040683105.1 Streptomyces sp. NPDC051020
CCAACCAGGCAGCGGCCGAACCAGTGAACCTGAAACCACATCAACCCGCTCTGACCAGCTAGTCAGTACCACCCGCATAGCGGGGGAACCTCAAGACCGACCGGCGCGAGTCTCTGCCGACTCGGTTCATGGCATCACACTCCACACTTCTCTTGTCATGAAAAGGAAGCCCCCGCTTCTCGCTGCACGTTCGCTTCCTGATAACGCGTCTGGGCCATGGTCGTCACGCAAGGGCGTTGTGCCAGGAGGCAGATCCAGTCACCGGTTGTCGCAGGTTCGAATCCTGTCGGAGGCACACGACGAAGGGCCAGTTCGGAGGTTCGATCCTCCCGAACTGGCCCTTTCGCATGATCGCGGCCGTGCCGCAACGCCCGCTACGAGTCCACATCACCCCGCGACTTGTGGATCACCACGCCGAGCCGATCGGCGAACTCACGGTCCCGGCCGTTGACCATGTGCCGATAGACCCCAGCCCAGGCAGGCCACCGGCCAAACCCGCTCCACCGACGCACAGCTGTCAGTGGCATTCGAAGCGCCAGTCCCACGGGAGGCCGGGGCACTGGCGGCAATGGAAGAAGTAGACGCCGCCGCCGTCGCCCAACTGTATGTCGTCGGTGATGGTCAGAATGTGCTCCATGCGGTGTCCGCTCTCGCAGTGCGGCCAGTCGGCAGGCTGCATCCAGGCGGGCCAGCCGCCGACCTTCGTCCCGATGACGTTGGAGTCGGCTGGCCACATGGAGCCGCCCGTCGGCAACCGGAGACGAGGTTCCCAGGTCTCCCGCATGTCCTTGGGCAGATCAAGCCATCTCGGACAGTCCTCCGCGGTAATCGGGGACAACGTCGACGGTTCCGGCATGTTGTCCTCGTCGTACTCCCCCTCGCTCACCCCGGGGATCTCGGACGGCAGCCCTTTAGCCACGACCTCCGCCTCGTTGCGCCAGTACAGCTGCGGCATCACCGGCCCCGGATCCTGCTCATGTATCAGCGCGCACCACACCAGTGGCCAATCTTCGAATGGCATTTCGTTGTTCACGGCCGTCTCGGCCGGCGCCGTAGCTGGGTCAGCCTGGCTTGACCGCCAGCGTCGCAAAATAGTTCGACATGTATTGGGCGGATGCGTTGGATTGGTCCGGTGCTTCTGCGAAGCCGGTGAGGACGAACCCTGCGGCGAGTTGCCCGCCGATCTGGTCGGTGAGGGTGTGACTATATTCAAGAGGGGCATCCGCGCCGAACTTCGTGGCGCGTTCCTCAGCGGAGTACTGCGTGACATCGCTGTAGGGCAGCTTGTGCACGACGACCAGCTCGCCGCGCTCGTCGAGGGCCTCGTGGTCGAACAAGTACACATCAGGGTTGAGGAAGCCCACGAGCAGAGTTCCGCCCGGTCGCAGGACGCGGAAGCACTCACGCCACACCGGTGCCACGTCGGGTACAAATAGGTTCGAGACCGGGTGGAACACAACGTCGAATGCTGCGTCGCCGAAGGCGCTGAGGTCGCGCATGTCACCCAGGACGGTGCGCAGCTCGAGTCCGTCGCGCGCCGCCACCATCTGGTCCTGGCCGAGCTGGCGGGGCGAGTTGTCGAACACGGTGACCCGCGCCCCTGCGGCGGCGAGGATCGGACCCTGCTGGCCACCGCCGGAGGCCAGGCACAACACGTCCTTGCCGGTCAGGTCCTTCGGCAGCCAGGAGCGGTCGACTGGCTCACGCCCGATGAGAACAATCGACCAGTCGCCCATGCGGGCGCGCTCGACATCCTCAGCACTCACCGGCCTCGACCACTCGTTGCCCTCCTGGACATACTTGTCCCAGGCTGCCCGATTATGGGCACCGGGGTCGACGACAATGTCCTGCACGTTCAACTCCCTGCTACAGCCAAGCGGACACCAGCGGTACTGACAGTTCGGTGCCGCTAGCCAACACGATCGCAGGTGCGGGCTCAACGAAATTGGCGGGCGTCGAGGTGCCCACGGGCTCGCCAGGTGGTCGCGCAGCGGGTGCGTAAGCGCTGGTTGACGGGGTTGCGGAAGCCGTAGGCGTCGCGGGCGACGGTCTTGATGACCCGGTTGGTGTCTTCGGAGCCGGCATTGGTGATCCCGGTGTGCAGGAACGTCAGGATCTCTGGCCACCACGTCTCGACGGTTGTGGCCAGGCGCTGCAGTTCGGGAAGGCCGGCGTCGGCGCAGCGTCGGTAGAACCGGTACAGCAGATAGCGGACCCGTTCCCGGTCCGGGCGGTGGCAAGCAGGTCCAAGAGGTCTTCCTTGGCGTTCCACGCCGCGGTGATCGGTTCGCCAATCGCCTTGGGCAGGTTGGACAGCTCGTCGAGGAGAGCGTCGACGTGCTCGCCGCGCATCCGGGCGGCGGAACGGGTGAGCCGGCTACGCAGGTCCCACTCACGGTCGCCCTTGCGGCCGCGCCGGCCGCGGTGCGTCACGGTGACCCGGCGGCGGACCTCGGTGATGGTCTGGTTCGCCAGCTGCACCAGGTGGAAGTGGTCCACGACCAGGGCCGCCTGCGGCAGGACCCGGCGGATCGCCGACTTGAAGATCGTGCACATGTCGATCGCGACGTACCGGACCGCGTCGCGCCAGGCTTGGTCGCGGTCGGCCAGCCAGTCGATGACCACCTGGGCGGTGCGGCCTTCGACCTGCCCGAGCAGGCCCTGCTCGCCGGACAGGTCACGAAGCCGACGTGCCAACGGTCCACGGCGGTCTGCCAGACCCCGGTGACCTCGTCGGGGATCCATCTCGGCCGGCCTCGGCGAGGCGTTCTCCGCCTACACGGTCGGCAGCGCGTATGTGAACCATCTGGACGACACGGGCGTCATCCGCGCCGGCGCCCTGGCCGACCTCGTGGTGCTCGACCGCGACCCGTTCGCCGCCCCGGTCGGGGAGATCGCCGACGCGCGCGTGGAGCACACATTTGTCGGCGGTCGACGGGTGTACGCGGCCGGATAGAAGTGACACCGACTCAAGTCAACGGTGTGGGCGTAACCCCTTCCGCTTGCACCGGCGCGGGACTAGGGTGCCAGAAAACTTCAGCCTCTAGTTTACGAGGACGTGCCCATGGCTCAATCCGCTTGGTCCGACGACGAGTTGGGGATGAACCGCCGTATCACCCGGCGTGACTTCCTGGACGGAGTGGCGCTGGCCGCCGGTACGGTCGCCGCGAGCACGGTGCTGGGGGGCACCGCGTCCGCCGCGGACCGCACCGCGGCCGCGGACGTCCGGCCCGCGAACGCCCCCGGGAGCGGCGCATATCCGCCGGCCGCCACCGGGATGCGCGGCAGCCATGCCGGTTCCTTCGAGGTCGCGCACGCACTTCGCGACGGCACCTTCTGGGAGAACGCGGGCACCCCCACCCCCACCGACCGCCCCTACGACCTGGTCGTCGTCGGCGCCGGCATCAGCGGGCTCTCGGCGGCGCACTACTACCTGCGCGATGTCGACCGCAAGGCACGGATCCTCGTCCTCGACCCGCACGACGACTTCGGCGGCCACGCCAAGCGCAACGAGTTCACCGTCAACGGCCGCACGCTCATCGGCTACGGCGGCTCGCAGTCCATCGACAACCCGAGCGCCTACCCGCCCGAGGCCTTCCAGGTGTTCGCCGACCTCGGCATCGACCTCTCGAAGTTCGAGACCACGTACTTCGACCGGGACTTCTACGCCCGCCACGGCGTCCGCGACCGTGCGACGTTCTTCGCCAAGGAGGCCTGGGGCCGCGACCACCTCGCCAAGGGATTCTCCGCCGGGCAGATCCTGGCCGACGCGCCGCTCGACGCGGCCGCCAAGCAGACGCTCGTCGAGATCCTGGACGCTCCGAAGGACTACCTGGCAGGGCTGACGCACGATCAGAAACTCGCCGTGCTCCGCCAGATGAGCTACGGGGCGTTCCTCGTCGAATACGCGGGCCTCACCGGTGACGCATACCGCTACCTGCTCCACTCGACGGCCGGCGGCACCGGGGTCAACATCGACCAGTTCCCGGCGCTGGACGCGGCCGCGTCCTTCTACCCTGGCATGACCGGGCTCGAACTGGACTTCGACCACGGCCCCTGGCCCGGGCTGGCCAAGACCGGCGTCCGGTTCTGGGGTCACCAGGACCCGTACATCTACCACTTCCCTGACGGCAACGCGTCCATCGCCCGCGCGCTGGTCCGCCGGCTCAACCCCACGGCCATCCCCGGCTCGACGACGGAGGACCTGGTCACCGCGCGCTGCGACTACGGCCGCCTCGACCACGATGCGTCGACCACCCGCATCCGGTTGAACAGCACCGTCGTGCGCGTGCGGAACCTGCCCGGCGGCCGCGCAGCCGAGGTGGCGTACGTCCAGGACGGCAAGCTGTTCACCGTGCGCGCCGGCGGAGTCGTCATGGCCTGCTGGAACGCGATGGTCCCGCACATCGCCCCGGAACTGCCGGACGCCCACAAGGCGGCCGGGCACCAGGCGGTCAAGTACCCGATGATCTACGCCAATGTGGCCCTCACCAACTGGCGGCCCTGGCAACGGCTCGGCGTCTCGCGCATCACGTTCCCGGGCGGATTCTGGGGCGGCGCGTCCCTGGACTTCCCGGTCAGCATGGGCGACTACCGGTTCTCCGCGAACCCGGACGAGCCGATCCTCGTGCACTTCGACGCGATGCTCACCAAGCCGGACATGGACCGACAGAGGGCCGCAAAGGCCGGACGCGGCGCCCTCGCCCGCATGACGTTCGAGGAGATGGAGCGCTCCATCCGCGACTCCCTCGCCCGCACCCTCGGCCCCTACGGCCTCGACCCGGCCGCCGACATCGCCGCCATCACCACCAACCGCTGGGCCCACGGCTACGCCCGCTGGTACAGCACCCCGTTCGACGCGTTCTGGCCGCAGGGCCCGACCCCCGCGGACGTCATCGGCACACCGGTCGGCCGCCTCACCGTGGCCACCACCGACCAGGCCGCCCACGGCTTCGTCGACGGCGCGATGGAATCCGCATACCGCGCCGTGCAGTACCTCGGCTCTCTGCGCTGACACCAGGAGCCGCACATGGGGCTGCAACCAGATGGGCGACCACGCTGTTTGCAGCCCCATGAGGCGCGTTCCCGGCCTTACCGCTCCGAACAAGGCCCGCGGGCGCCCTGGCGTATTCGGACTGCTTCGGGCCCGTCCGCCGGCACCGCTTGTGCGCCTCCTGTGCCAGGCGTACGAGGCATGGGCGAAGGCCGGTCCATGTCCTGGACCGACCGATGCCGCCCCGCCAGAGGCCGCACGCGTGGGCACGCGATGCGCCAAGGCGAGGAAGGGTGGTCAGGGTGCGGCGCGGACCGCGGAAAGGGCGGCGAGCTCGGCGCGGAAGCCGGCAATGAGGGTGCGGAGACCGAACTCGAACGCGCTGTCGGCGCGGCGCGGCCCGTCGGGCGTGCCCGTCTCGGCGGCGGACGCGGCGGTGAGTCGCGGGTACCGCTCGGCGTCGTCGGGCAGTTCGAGCATCCGCTCAGGGGCGGCCATGTCGAGGGCGGAGCCCAGGATGAAGGACTCCAGCGCGGTGAGGAGCCGCGGGATGTATCCGGTCGGCCAGCCGCCGGACTCCAGCGCCGCGGCGATGCGCTCGTACTCGTCGAGCACGCGCGGTGTCCGCACCGGCATCGTGGCCAACAGCCGTACGGCGTTGGGATGCCGGGCGAACGCCGCCCGGTAGGAGCGGGCCCAGGCCGCCAAGCCGGCGTCCCAAGGGGCGAGATCCAGGTCGGCCGTATCGATCCCCGCGGCGATCAGCTCGCGTACGGCGTGCACGACGTCGTCGCGGTTGCGTACGTGGTTGTACAGCGAAGGCATCCGGACCCCCAGCTCCTTGGCGAGCTTGACCAGGGAGAACGCGTCGGCGCCTTCGCGGTCGATCAGATCGAGCGCGGTCCGGTGGATGGCGTCGGCGGTCAGCACCGCCTGTCGGGGGCGGCCCGCCCGGCGGGACGAGGTGGTCATCGTGCAGCAAGCATATTGGATCTCCCTCTTCCCAGCGGACGGCGGAGACGCTAACTTCCCTTAACTTCATCCTATAGTTTTGTGAGGGTAGCTTGTGAACTCCTCGCCGTTGCCACCTCCCTCCACCGGCCCGTCCCCGACCGCCGCGGGATCGCGGCCGTCCTCCGGGACGGCCCTCCAACGCGAAGCGATCGGCACCTGGGACCTCGTCTTCTTCGTCGTGGCGGCCGCCGCACCGCTCACCGTCATGGGCGGCATCGCGCCCATCGGCATCGCGGTGGCTGGCCCCGGCGCGGTCGCCGGATACCTCGTCGCGGGAATCGCCCTCACGCTGTTCGCGGTCGGCTTCACCGCGATGAGCCGCCACGTCAGCAACGCCGGGGCGTTCTACGCCTACATCGCCCAGGGGCTGGGTCGCCCCGTGGGCGTCGGCGCCGCCTTGGTCGCCCTGTTCTCGTACACCGGCATCGGGGTCGGCCTCTACGGCGCGTTCGGATTCTTCGCCCACACCACCGGCGACGACCTGCTGCACCTCGATCTCCCGTGGTGGATCTGGGCGCTGGCATCCGCGGCGCTGGTCTGGCTGCTCGGCTTCCGGCAGGTGACGCTCAGCGCCAAAGTCCTCGGCTTCGCACTCGCCGCCGAGGTGCTCGTGCTGGCCGTGCTCGCGGTGGCGGTACTCGCCCAGGGCGGCCCCGAAGGCTTCGGCATCGAACCCTTCCGGCCGGACAACATCTTCACCGACGGCTTCGCCGGGGCCCTGGCGGTCACCTTCGGCGCGTTCATCGGCTTCGAGGCGACCGCGATCTACGGCGAGGAGGCCCGGGACGCGGGCCGCTCGGTCAGCCGCGCCACCTACATCGCGGTCGGATTCCTCGCCGTGTTCTACACGTTCATCGCCTGGATCGTGGTGACCGCGTACGGGCCCTCGCTGGTGACCGGCATCGCCCAGGAGAACCCGCCCGCCCTGGTGTTCGCCGCGACCGACAAGTTCGTCGGCTCCGCCGCCGTGGACGCGATGAACGTGCTCATCGTGACCAGTTCGTTCGCCGCGATCCTGGCCTTCCACAACGCCTCGAACCGCTACTTCTTCGCGCTCGGACGCGAACGCGTCCTGCCGCGGCCGCTGGCCCGCGTCCACGCGGTCCACCGGTCTCCATGGGTGGCCGGCGCGGTGAGCACGGTGTTGTCCGTGGTCGTGATCGCGGGGTTCGCGCTGGCCGGCCTCGACCCGTTCCTCAAACTGCTGATCTGGCTCAACTCCCCCGGAATCATCGGCATCATGGCGCTCCAGGCGCTTTGCTCGTTCGCCGTCGTGGGCTTCTACCTGCGTCGCCCCGAACTCCCCGGCTCACGCTGGGTACGGCTGATCGCCCCGCTCCTCGGCGGAATCGTCCTCACCGCCGCAACCTGGCTTGCGGTCGACTACATGGACCTGGTCACCGCCGCCGGTGCCAGCACCAACCTGGTCCTGCTCCTCCCGCTGCCGATCGTCTTCACGGCTGGCGTGCTGCTCGCGCTGCGACTGCGCGCCACCGACCCCGCACGATACGAACGCCTGACGACCACCGACGTCGAGGAGAGCACCGTATGAGCCGCCAGGCCCACGACCGGGGCGGAACCGTCCATCACCCGGCGGGCAGCGCTTGGCCACGCACCCGGCCGACCTCGTCCTGACCGGCGCCGCCGTGCACACCATGGCACCCGTCGGCCGGAGCGGGGCGTCCGGCTCCCACCCCAACACCATCGCGATCCGCTAGGGCCGGATCACCCGGTCGGCACGGCGGCGGACGTCCGCGCTTGGATCGGCCCGGGCACCGAAGTGCGCGTCCTGCACGGCGGCATGGTGCTGCCGTGCAGGAGGGGTCCCAGTAGTTCTCGCCGAAAAAACAACGCTAAGCGGCTGCTGACCAGTTCAGCGGCCGTGTTTGGCCCTCACCCGCTGACGTGGCACGGCGTCACCGCGCGTGTCCCGTCGCAGTGCATCTGGCAGTTGGTGAGCCGCTGACCTGCTGGGATGCCATGTCATTTGAGAGCGCTGGCCCTCGGCGTTCTCAAACGACATGGCTTTCGCGGAAGCTCGCATGGCGAGGTATCGCGTATTCGCGGCCGTGGCGTGCTTGGCGGTGTCGGGCCAGCTCGGTCCCCGGTAACCAGCGACCCGCTGGAAGGCCAGCCGGATCGGACCCTGGCCCAGGGAGACGAAGTCGTCGTCGGCCTGCGCGACGTCCCAGCCGGTGACCTTCCGGTAGAACTCGGCGAGGGCCCGGGGATCGGCACTGTCGATGGTGATCGCGGTGAGCTCCGCGTGGACGGCCATTGATGGCTCCCTTCGTGTCATCAGGTGACCTCAAGCATCCGGGGCGATGGCAACGAAGGTCTTGAAGATCTTTGCGGGCCGTTCTGTCGTACCCGGCGCGTACCTGTCGCCGGTCAGCCGCGTGTGTCGAGCGGGACGTGCAGCGAGAGGTGCGCGGACAAGGCGCGCAGGAAGTCCGGGGCGTCGAAGACCGCGCCCGCGGAGGCGACGCCGGTGGTCCTGGTCCGGCCGGTGAGGATGCGGTCGACGGCCTCCACCGCGAGCGGCGCGCTGATGGCGTAGATGTCCTGACCGGCGGCGACCGCGCGGCGTTCCGTGCCGCCGGAGCGGACGAGGACGTCGACGACGAAGGTCTGCGCGGAGCGACCGCGCTCGTCGACGGCGGTCGGTGCCGAGGCGCCAGGAGCGGACAGGTCCGCAGCCGCCTTCGCGGTCATGTAGGTACACACCTCCGGGACGGCCAGGTGGCTGGGAACGGTGACGACGTCGGCCATGGTGAACTCCCCGATGACGCTCTGGGGGCCCAGCGGGGCCGGGAAGGGCCACTCCAGCGTCGGCAGGGCATCGTCGTGGTACTCCAACCGGCCGCCGGTGTAGCGGACACGGCGGCCACCCCGTCGCTGCCCCGAGACCGCGCCCGCGGCGAGCGTTCCGGCAGTGGGATGCCAACTGCTCAGGCCGTAGGCGATGTGCGCCTCGTCCGCCGCTGTCCAGTCGCCCATCGCGGTGGTGACCAACAGGTCGCCGAGGGCGCCGAAGAAGGCCATTGCCGGGACCACCACGGTGCCTGCGGCACGGGCGCGCTGCGCGAAGTGCGCGAACGTGTCAAGGTTTGCCTCGATCTCGGCCGCCACGTCGACGTACGGGATGCCGGCGCGCAGCGCCGCCTCGACCAGCGGGGCGGCGGTCGTGGCGAAGGGCCCGGCGCAGTTGATCACGGCGACCGCGCCGTTCAGCGTGCGGTCGAGCGAGGTCGAATCGTCGACCGATGCCTGCCGCGCCTCGAGCCCCGGTTGGGCATGCGCCAGCGCCAGCAGCTTGTCCTGGTCGCGACCGACGAGCAGCGGGACGTACCCGCGCTCGTGCAACTCCGCGACCACGAACCGTCCGGTGTGCCCGTAGGCCCCGTACACCGCCACGTTCCGACCCGGTCCCATGCCTGCTCCCGTGTGCTCGAAGTGATCCACTGAGGAAATCCTGTCCCGTTCGGCGATCGGCGCCCAGTGTCCGGAACGACACGACCCGTACAATTCCCGACATGAGTCCTGTCCCGCGCTCCGTCGCGATCGCCGCTACATACGGGATGCTGCACTTCGAGCTGGCCCTGGCCTACGAGGTCTTCGGCTCGGCCCCGGCCGCTCTGCCAGGCCCCTGGTACGACGTCAGGGTGTGTGGCACGCAAGCCGTCCGGATCGGTCGGTTCCTGCTGGAGCCGGACTGCGGGCTCGACCGGCTGGCACACGCCGACACCGTGATCGTCCCCGCCTTGGCGGACGTCGACGAGGACCCGCCGGCTGACCTTGTGGAGGCGGTGCGCGCGGCCTACGAGTCGGGGGCGCGGATGGTCTCCCTGTGCACGGGCGTGTTCGTGCTCGCCGCCGCCGGCCTGCTGGACGGGCTGCACGCGACCACGCACTGGGCCCACACCGAGGAACTGAGCACGCGCTATCCCCGAGTGAAGGTCGACCCGGACGTGCTCTACGTCGACAACGGCAGAGTGCTCACGTCCGCAGGCAAGAGCGCAGCGATGGACCTGTGCCTGCATCTGGTCCGCCGCGACCACGGCTCGGCGATCGCCAACGTGGTCGCCCGTCGCCTGGTCGTGCCGCCCCACCGAGCCGGTGGCCAGGCCCAGTTCGTCATCACCCCGGTACCCGCCCAGGACGGCCATCCCCTGACCGAGCTGCTTCCCTGGGTGATGCGGCGGCTGGACCAGCCCCTCACCGTGGAGGACCTGGCCCACCAGGCGAACATGAGCTCGCGCCACCTGGGCCGCCACTTCCGCTCGGTAACCGGCACCACCCCGCTGCAGTGGCTGCTGACGCAGCGGATCCGCCGCGCGCAGGAACTACTGGAGACCACGGACGACAGCGTCGACACCATCGCCTCGGCCTCGGGCCTGGGCACGGCGACAACACTGCGCCGCCACTTCCACCGCACGATCGGCGTACCGCCGGACACCTACCGCCGCACGTTCCGGGCGTGAGGCTGCGGTCCTCACTCGATCGAGTGATCGACCGCTCGCCTTCAACCGTCGGACGCGTGCCTGCCTCCACAGCTTCACAAACGCACAATTGGCTCTCAATCAGGCTGCCGGAGTGGCTCCCATTCGTCCTGCCGAAAACAGGTGGTCGCCTGTGAAACGTCGTCACCCGGTGGCCGCGCCCAGGGCGAACCACGTTTCATGAGTCGTTGCAGACGCCCGGACGGTTTGAAACCGCCCATGAAACAGCGGCCGTGGCACGTCTCGCTCGTACTCCGGTCCCACCCCAATAACGGCAAGCCGTGATGGTCGTGTCGTCGCAGGTCAGCGGGCTCGCAGAACTTCGTCTCAGAACCCGCCATTTGTGAGAATCACGCAGCGCCCGGCCATGGCCGCTGCGCTCGGGTACGCGGGCCGAACTGTTCCTTGTACAGAAGCCCCGGCCGCGCCTGGCGGTTCAACCCGCGAGGGTGTTCAGCCAGCCGGTCAGCAGACGGTTGATCTCCTCGGGGCGTTCCTGCTGGATCCAGTGGCCGCAGCCCTCCAGGAGGTGAGAGGCAGTCAGGCCGGGGAGGGTGGTGGGGAAGGCGTCGATAGCGTCGGACATCCAGGTGGTGGAGGCGTCCAGGGTGCCGCCAATGAACAGGGACGGCTGCTTGATCGGGGCTCCGCGGTGGGGGGCGAGGTCTTGCCAGTCGCGGTCCACGTTGCGGTAGCGGTTGAGGGCGCCGGTCAGACCCGTGCGCTCGAACTCTCCGGCGTAGACGTCGAGGTCGTCCTCGGTCAGCCAGGCCGGGAGGATGCCGGCGGGAAAACGGTCACGCAGCCGGCCGCCGTGGGCGACGAAGTGCGGGTCGGGCTTGCCCTGGGCGGGCATGGTGTCGGCGGACAGGGCGGCGTAGAAGCCCGTGAGCCAGCCCCGGACGTCGGGCTCGATCTCCGTCTCGGCGCGGCCGGGCTCCTGGAAGTACGAGACGTAGAACTCCTGCTCGGGGCCGCCGATCTGGCCGAAGATGTCGGTGGGGCGGGGGCCGCCGGGTGGCGCGTACGGGACGCTCAGCAGGGCGACGGCCCGGAAGACCTCGGGGTGGAGCAGGGCGGAGGCGGCGGCGATGTTGGAGCCCCAGTCATGGCCGACGACCACCGCGTTCTCCTCGCCAAGGGCGTGCACGAGGGCGACGTTGTCCTCCACCAGGTCGAGCATCCGGTAGGCGTCGGTCGCCGCGGGCTTGGATGAGCGGCCGTAGCCGCGCACGTCGAGCGCCACCGCCCGGTAGCCGGCCGCGGCGAGGGCCGGGAGCTGGCGCCGCCAGGAGTACCAGGACTCGGGGAAGCCGTGCACGAGCAGGACCAGCGGACCGGTGCCCTGCTCGACCATGTGCAGGCGCCCGGCAGGGGCCTCGACGGTGCGGTGGCGGAGTGCGGCGGACAGCTTGGACTGCATGGGGTCTTCTCCTCGGTTCGCGGGCGGACGCGGGTACCCATCGATCATGCGGCGTGGCGACCGACCGGCGCGATCAGCATTGCCACTCTGGCAAACTTGCAGGACAGGATGCTGGAGCAGCACGTCCGGAAGGGGCAGAGCGAGTGACAGGCGACGACGTGGCCGACACGCTGGCGGCGATGGGCCCCCGGCTGCGGGCCGCGCGCGAACACCGCGGCGCCACGCTCACCGGCGTCAGCTGCGCGACCGGCATCTCTCCGAGCACGCTGTCGCGGATCGAGACCAACCGACGCAAGCCCACCCTGGAAGTGGTGTTGCAGTTGGCGAAGGAGTACGGCGTCTCCCTGGACGAGCTGGCCGGCACCGCCCCCGCCGCCGCCGAGCCCCGCACCTCCGCGCTCCAGCGTTTCGGCGACGACAAGGCGGTGCTGCCGCTGACCCGGTACGTCGGGGGCCTGCACGCCCACAAGCACGTCCTGCCCGCCGTCCAGGAGCCACCCGCGCGGCCCCGGCAGGTCTCCCACGACGGCTGGGAATGGCTGTGCGTCCTGTACGGGCGGCTGTGGCTCGCACTCGGCGACCAGGACCTCGTCCTGAGTGCCGGGGACGTCGCCGAGTTCGACACCCGCAATCCCCACGGGGTCGCGAACGCCAGCCCCGGCGGCCCGGTCGAGTACCTGATCATGTTCGGGCCGCAGGGAGAGCGCCTGCGACCGCGCACCCCGCCCGCCCC
The DNA here is from genome assembly GCF_040683105.1 of Streptomyces sp. NPDC051020. NCBI lineage: Bacteria > Bacillati > Actinomycetota > Actinomycetes > Kitasatosporales > Streptomycetaceae > Streptomyces > Streptomyces sp. NPDC051020. The sequence continues at coordinate 12,666 of NZ_JBFBCG010000120.1, forward strand.
CGGCCCCAGGGCCCGGTAGCAAGCAGCGAACGAACGGCCTGACGTCCCGGATACGCCCGGGATGTCAGGCTGCACGAACCGGAATGACTGCCGCGCTCCCGCTCGACCCTGGACGCGTTGGGGGAGATTGTGTCGGTTCCGGACGGTAATTTTCGGATGCGGCACGGCGCCTTCCCGTGGTGGGATGCGCCGCATGACCGACCCGTCGCTGCGTGCTCGTATCGAGCAGTACTACGCCACCGTGCCGCTGCTGTTCGCCGCCGCCGAAGAGTTCGGCCCGTTGCGGCTGTTCGTGCGCAAGGAACCAGGCACCCCGTACTACGGCGGTCCGAGCCACGCTCAACCCATCGCAGAGGGTTCGGCAGCGATCACCGTCGCCGACATCGCTCGGGTGCGCGCCCGGCAGCGCGAACTCGGCGTACCGGAAGCCTTTGAATGGCTCGCCGAGGCAGCGCCGATGCTGCGCGCCCGTATCGGGGCCGCTGGCCTCCCGGTGGAGGAACGCCCACTGATGGCCCTCGACCCGCACCACCCGGTGCCCCCGCAGCCCCTGCCGGACGGCGTCACGATCCGCGTGCTGACCGCCGACGATCCAGCCCTGCCTGCGGCTCTCGCCCTTCCCCGCCTGGCCTTCGCCAAGACAAGCACCGCGGTGGGCTCGGTGGGCCGCGCGGAACTGTCGGTGGTGGCCGAGGAACTAGCCGCGGACGGCTCGGTCACAGCGATCCGGCCCAGCATCCACGCGGGGCACAAGACGCTCATCGCCGCCCTGGGCCCAGATGGCACCCCTCTCGCCGTCGGCCACTACCACCCGGCGCAAGGCACCACCGAGATCGGCGGCGTCGGTACCCTGCCCACCGCTCGCCGCCAGGGCCTGGCCGCCGCCGTCACCGCGGCCTTGGCCGCCCACGCCCGCGACCACGGGGTGCACACCGTCTTCCTCGCCTACGCAGAGGACGCCGTCGCCCGTATCTACGCCCGCTTGGGCTTCCGCCCTGCCGACGTCACCCTTCTGATCGCCAACCAGCCCGCACGGTCGTAGGTGCGCGGACTGAAAGCAGGGGATCCCCAGAGAATCCCGAACCCGCCCGTCTACACGGTGCACGCCCCGGTCGACGAGCCGTTGTGTCGACGACGAACGAGGCCCAGTACCGGCCAGCGGCATCCATGGAGACGCCGCTGGTCAGGGGCCTGGGCCGGAGCCGGCTGGCCAAGACTATCCTCCGCATCTCGGGGGAACCTCACCTCGCCCGCACGGTTGAGGCGGGCCGCTTCACTGCTGGTCGTGACGTTCT
>NZ_JBFBCG010000121.1:0-13781 GCF_040683105.1 Streptomyces sp. NPDC051020
CCAACTACGCCGCCCACCGCTACGGCTCCATCGACCACGTCAACTCGGCCTACTGACCGCACGTGCCGGTGATACGGCCGAACCCGGCCAGAACACGCCCCGGGCCCGGCCTTGCGGGCCCGCCCCCAGGTTGCTCCGTCAGCCCTGGGCGGTCAGCCCTCGAAGCGGGCCGGCCGGGCGGACCACTGCACGGGCAGCGTGCGTGACCGGCCTGCTGGTGGCAGCGTTCCCGCAGCCACCGGCGGCTCCTGCCAACTGGTACCCGGCGCCCGCGCAGCCGTCCTGACCGCCGCCGCGTTCACCGCCGTGGCCTTCGCCGTGACCGCACGCGCACTGCCGCCCCGTCGCAAGGCGCTCACCGAGACCACCTGACACACCACCACACCAGCCGGCCCCGGCAACCGCGGAGGCCGGCTTCGCCGTTGTTCAGCTGCCCCGGTCGCAGCGGGTGACGATGCCGGGCCGCACGGCGTGCAGGAGTTGACGGCCGGCGGCACCCGGGCAGTGGTCGTTGCGGTCATGGCGACCGGCCGGGCGGGAGCTGATGTCATGCAGACGTCCTGCCCTACGAAGGAAGGCACATGACTGTGCGATCCATCAAAGCCCGTGCGACCCGCCGGACGGTCCTGGCCGCCGGGGCCGCCCTGGCCGCAGGGGGCGCAGCCGCCCCGGCCGCTGTGTCCCCGCCGCCCTGCGCGCAGGCCGCCTCAGCCGCGCCCGGCGCGGCGGACCGGGTCACCGGGCAGTTACGCGCCCTGGAGCGGGAGCACTGCGCCCGGCTCGGCGCGTACGCCCATGACACCGCCACGGGCCGCACGGTGGTGTACCGGGCGGACGAGCGCTTCCCGATGTGCTCTGTGTTCAAGGCCATCGGCGCGGCTGCGGTCCTTCGCGATCTGGACCGCGGCGGCGAGTTCCTGGCCCGCCGTATCCGCTACACCGCGCCGTACGTGCAGGCCTGCGGCCACTCGCCGGTCACCGGCAGGTCCGAGAACCTCTCCCGCGGGATGACGGTCGCCGACCTGTGCAGGTACTCCATCACGCACAGCGACAACACCGCGGCCAACCTCCTGCTCCGGGAACTGGGCGGCCCCGCCGCCCTCACGCGCATGTGCCGCTCCATCGGCGACCCGGTCACCCGTCTCGACCGGTGGGAGCCCGAGCTGAACTCGGCGGAGCCATGGCGCGAGACGGACACCACGACACCTCGCGCGATCGGGCGGACCTATGCCCGCCTCGTCCTGGGCGACGCGCTCGTCCCCCGCGACCGCCGGCTGCTCACCAGCTGGCTGCTCGCCAACACCACCAGCGGCGAACGCTTCCGCGCCGGGCTTCCCGCCGGCTGGACCCTCGCCGACAAGACCGGCGGCGGCAGCTACGGCGGCAACAACGACGCCGGCATCGCCTGGCCCCCCGGCCGCCCGCCGGTGGTTCTGGCCGTCATGACCACCAAGCCCAGCCGGGACGCCCCCGCCGACGACCCACTGGTCGCCAAGACGGCCGGCGCTCTGGCTGCGGCCCTGAGCTGACCACCGAGGCGGCACCGGCGTGACATGCATGTGTTCTTCGACGGCGTGCACGACGGCGCCCGCCCCCGGCCCGGGCAGGCCAGAAGGCGCCGTGGCCCGGTCCCCCGCAGGCCTGTCGGTGCGACAAAACCCGGGGCCGCTCTCCTGGTTGCCGGTGCCCGTGGAGGAGTTCGTGGGTCAGGATCCCGGCCCCGGAACGGTCCCGTATCTGATGCGCACGGTCATCTTGGCCAGGAGGTCACCGCGCCGGTGGTCCCGGACGGTGGCGCAGGCCCAAGAACCTGGGAGCCGTGAGCGGTTGCAGGGGTGGCAGGAGTCGAACCTGCGGCATCCGGTTTTGGAGACCGGCGCTCTGGCCATCTGAGCTACACCCCTTCGGTACGCGTCAGCTTGTCATGGGCGGCGAGCCCGGATCCACGGGATTTTCACGGTGGCTGGGTGCGAGCAGAGGGGGCGGCTTCGGCTTCACCCACCGCGTCGGGTGCGGGTGCGCGCCGGCCTGCACGTCGACTTGGCGCACCGACCCGTGCCCGGCTCGTGTCGCGGGGGAATCGCAGGGGGCTCCCGCGGTCTCTTCGTCAAGGCCGTACGCGCGGCGGGTCACACGCGTACGCGGCCTGGTGCGGGACCTCGGCCGGCCGGCTCTGTTCACGTGCAACGGCTCCGGCTCACCTTCTGTGGACCGCCGGATGTTCGGACGAGCCGGTCTCCCCCTGCTCCGGGGGCGCGTCCTGGTCACGGCGGCAGCCAACGCGTGGCCCAGGAGCCCAGAACGTCAGACCCCTGGGTCATGCTCACCGATAGGAACGAAGACCCTTTCTGGCAGCTCATCGAAGACTCCGGACCAACAGGGCCCGGCCCCGACGCCGAACAGCTTGCTGTGCAGTCGTCGCCGCCGGCCGTTCCGCATTCGACAGCGTCATTCAGGGCCTTTGTCCCGTACGCCACCAACCACGTCTGGGCCCAGAGCCTGCTCTGCACACCGGACCGCGCATACAAACGCGTCACCGGCGAAGAATGGGACCGCAACACCCGCTGCTCCTGCGAGTCGTACCCGAACATCGCAGGCTGGGCCGGCTGAACACCACAGCTCTGCGTGACGACGCGCCGAACCCTGGTGGTCGTCGTCACGGACATGTGTGCCTGACCCGAGAACGGACGGCAGGTGTGCACCGGTTCGGGAGGCAGTGAGCGTCCGTCAGCGAGTCGAAAAGGGTTCAGGAGTTTCGGCCGCGCCGGTACTCGACGGCATCTGGTCGGTCTTCGGGCAGACCCGAACGCGCGCTCGTATGCGCTGCGGTCAGCCGGTCAGGCGGTGCGGTGGGAGCGGGCCAGAGCCCGCCGGCCGAGGACCACGCCGATCAGCCCGATCACCACGGCCACGAAGCCACCGACCATTCCGTTGCCGGTGCCGGGACCCCCGTCGGCGGTGACCACCACCAGCCCGCCGTTGACCACGGCGATCAGCCCCGCCGCCATGGCCACGATGGCCGCGGCTCGCCCGTTGCCGGTGCGGATACGGCCGGTGGAGCGGGCCAGAGCCAGCCAGCCGAGGACCACGCCGATCAGCGCCAGCACCGCGGCCGTGCTGGCCCAGATCCGCTCGGAGGTCACGGTGTAAGAACTGGCGGCGGCCTGCTGGACCAAGACGTGCGCGGACGCCGGTGCGGCAAGCACAGATCCGACTGACATGAGGTGCTCCTTGTCCTGTCACTGCTGAACGTCGCCTGATCATGTCCGCCGCATCCGCCGCCTGTCGTCCCGCAGACGCAGGCACTTTGTGCTGCCGCCGATGGTGGACCCGGCTACCGCGGATGCCGCAGGCGCCGCGCAGGTACTACGGGCGCGGTAGCCGGCCGCTCGTGCGCAAGCAGGACTCGCCCGCAGCGGCGTCCGGTTAGGGTTCGGGCATGAGCACAGGACGGTTCGGTGTCCCGGCCGATGTCAGAGACGGGGCGATCGCCGTCGGCGTGGCGGCGGCGCTGCTGGTCGCCGGGGTGTCCGGGGAGCGCTCCGCCACGAACGTCGACCTGCTCGGCTACGTGTTGCTGGCGGCCGGTGGCCTGGGGCTGGCCGCGCGCCGCCGGGCTCCGGTTCTTGTGCTGGCCGTCACCGCGCTGTGCGCGGTGGGTTACCAGGCGGCCGGTTTCGACGTGCCCGCCGTCGCGTACCTGTTCGCGGTGTACGCCGCCATGCGGGAGGGTCACCGCATCATCACGGTGGTGGCGAGCGTGTTCCTGCTGGCCGCTCTCCCGCTGGCGGCCCTGGCGTCGGGCCTGCACAACGTGGGCGAGGCGTTCGCGCAGGCCCGCGGCGCCCTGGAGATAGCCTGGCTGATCGCGGCCGGCGCCGCGGGGGAGGCGCTGCGGCAGGCCGAGCGGCGGGCGGACGAAGCCGAGCGGACCCGGGAGGAGACCGCGCGGCGTCGCGCTGATGAGGAGCGGCTGCACATCGCGCGGGAGTTGCACGATTCGCTCACCCACCAGATCTCGGTCATCAAGGTGCAGGCCGAAGTCGCCGTCCACCTGGCCCGCAGGCGCGGCGAGCAGGTGCCCAAGGCCCTGCTCGCGATCCAGGAGGCCGGACGTGAGGCGACCCGGGAACTGCGCGCGACCCTGGAGGCGCTGCGCGACGACGGCACAACCCCGCCGCACGGGCTCGGCCACGTCCCGGAACTGGTGGAACGGGCCCGTACCATCGGCCTGGACGCGACGCTGACGGTCGAAGGGCAGCGGTACGACGTGCCGGCCGCGGTGGGCCGGACCGCGTACCGGATCGTTCAGGAGTCGCTGACCAACGTCGCCCGGCATGCCGGTGCCGCTACCGCGTCGGTCCGGATCGGTTACCGGCCCGATGCCTTGGTCGTATGGGTCGATGACGACGGCAAGGCGACGCCGGCCACCGCCCCGGTGCCCGGCGTCGGGCTGCTCGGGATGCGTGAACGCGTCACCGCCCTCGGCGGCCGGCTGCGCGCCGGACCACGCGGCGAAAGCGGCTTCACGGTCCGGGCCGAACTCCCCGTGGCCCGAACGTCGTGATCCGTGTCCTGCTGGTCGACGACCAGCCGCTCCTTCGCAGCGGATTCCGTGCGCTTCTCGATGTCGAGGACGACATCGAGGTGGTGGCCGAGGCCGCCGACGGGTTGGAGGGCCTGGCGCTGGCCAGGGAGCATCTGCCCGACGTCGCGCTCCTCGACATCCAGATGCCGGTGGTGAACGGCATCGAGGCGACCCGGCGTATCGCCGCGGACCCGGCCCTGGCCGCGGTGCACGTCGTCATCCTGACCAACTATGGCTTTGACGAGTACGTCGTCGACGCGCTGCGCGCCGGCGCTGCCGGATTTCTCGTCAAGGACATCGTGCCGGAAGACTTCCTGCACGCCGTCCGCGTCGCCGCGCGCGGTGACGCCCTGCTCGCACCGTCGATCACCCGCAAGCTGATCAACCGGTACGTCACCCAGCCGCTCCCCGCCAGTTGCGGCACCGGGCTGGACGAGCTGACCAGCCGTGAACGCGAGGCCGTCGTTCTGGTCGCCCGGGGCCTGTCCAACGATCAGATCGCCGATCACATGGTGATCAGCCCGCTGACCGCGAAAACCCACATCAACCGGGCCATGAACAAGCTCCACGCCCGCGACCGCGCCCAACTCGTCGTCCTCGCCTACGAATCCGGTCTGGTAGCCCCGCGCAACTCCTGACATCCAGGGTCCGGCTGCAGGCCTGCCCCGCCCCTGGCGGTGCTCCCAGGGGCGGCGCGGGCGGTGGCGGGCTGGCTGCCGGCCTCGTCGGCGCTGCCCGGGCCGGCCGGCAGCGCTGCCTTGCCCACCCGATGGACCGCCATGGCCGTGTGCGGTGGCCGTCGTCGACCGGGCGGGCTCGCAACGGCGGCCCGCCCGGTCGACGTGCGAAGGGCTCCCGGGCGGGCTTCCGTTTCCATGCTGCCCCCGATCCCTCCCGCTGCGGTGCGGCCGCGCGGCAGACGGGGCCGAATGGGGTCGGGACTGCCGTGCGGCCGGGTGGTACCGAACGTATGGGTCTGCGCACGGGCCTTCGGTGTCTCGCGTTCGGCGGTGCCGGCGGTGGGCTGCCGGCGCTGCCTGATGGCCGCCCGCTCCCCCACGGAGCGGCGGTGGGCTTCGGGGGCCGGGGGAACCGTTGGGCAAGATCCTGGCCGGGCGAGGGTGATGAGCGGGGCCGGTGGGCCGGTGGCAGCGGCGGGCGCGTGGGCGCCGCCGTGCTGGTGGCGCTTGTGCATCGGCCCGTCTGCGGCGAAGCCGGCGCCTGTGCGCGCCTGGCCCGATGCCTATGGTGGGTTGTGACCAACCAGGAGACGGGCCGTCAGCAGGGCACTGTCAGGCCCGGATATCTGGCTGCGGCGGGTGTGTTCGCGGTCGGGATGATGGGCACGACCCTGCCGACACCGCTGTACGGGCTCTACCGTGAGCAGATCGGTTTTTCCGAACTGATCGTCACCGTGGTGTTCGCCGTCTACGCCATCGGGGTGATCGCCGCGCTGCTCCGGGCCGGCGGCTTCTCCGATGTTCTCGGCCGTCGCCCGGTCCTGCTGTGCGCGCTGGGGCTGGCCGCGCTGAGCGCGGTGTGCTTCCTGCTCGAGGGCGGGCTGCCGCTGCTGTTCACCGGTCGTGTCCTGTCGGGGTTCTCCGCCGGACTGCTCAGCGGTACGGGCACGGCCGCCGTACTGGAACTGGCACCCGCCGGGCGCGGTGAGCGCGCAGGATTCGCGGCGACTGCGGCCAACATGGGCGGCCTGGGACTCGGCCCCCTGGTCGCGGGGACCCTGGCCCAGTACGCGCCGTGGCCGCTGCACCTTGCGTTCTTGACCCATCTGGCGCTCCTGGCGGCCGCGGTGGCTGTCACCTCGCTGCTGCCCGAGACTGTGCACCGCAGCAGGGACAGGCCCCCGCTGCGGCCGCAGGGCATGGTCGTCCCGGCCGAGGTACGCGGTGTGTTCGCGCCCTGCGCGCTCGCCGCCTTCGCCGGATTCTCTCTGCTGGGCCTGTTCACCGCGGTCGCGCCGGCCTTCCTCACCCAGACACTGGGCGTGCACAACCTGGCCGTGTCCGGCGCCGTCGTCTTCTGCGTCTTCTGTGCCTCGGCCTGCGGGCAGTTGCTGATGGGCCGCGTCGGCACGCGCCATGCCCTGCCCGTCGGCTGCCTGGTGCTGGTGGCCGGCCTGTTCGCGGTGGGGGCGTCGCTGCTGCTGGCGTCGTTGCCGGTCCTCCTGGTGGGTGCCGTGACAGGCGGCATCGGTCAGGGCCTGGCCTTCCGGGCGGGCCTGACCGTGGTGAGCACGCTGGCTCCGGACACCCACAGGGGCGCCACCATCTCGGCGTTCTTCGTCGTCGCGTACGCGGGAATCTCGGTGCCTGTCATCGGGATCGGCGCGCTGGCGGTGACACTGGGGCTGCGCAATGCAGGCCTGGTGTTCGCGGGCTGCGTGACGCTGCTGGCTGCCACGGCGGGCGGCTTTTTGTGGCGGCACCCGCCCGCGCGGGCCTGAGCCCGGCCGCGGGCGCCGGCCCCACAACAGGGAACACCAGCGAGGCGAGTGCGGTGCACCCGCCCGCACCCGTGCCGTGGTTCGCGGCGGAGGTGATCCCGGAACCAGGACAAGCGGGCAGGGGTGCCGGCCACGAGCCCTGAGGAGGACACCGGCAGCGCCACCGGGCCGGCCGCACGGCGCCCCGGCTGGGCAGGTCTCCTACGGTGCCAAGGCAGGGCCGCAGGCACCGGCCCCGAAGGACGAGAGCTGAGCCGGCCGACAGCGCGCACGCCGTACGCCTGACGGCCCAGCCCCGCCCGAACCCCGATGTGCCCGCACCGCGCCGGGAGCAGGACCACAGGTTTCGGCCCCTGCGATCCGTGTGCCGGCCCCGCCGCCCTGCCCCTGGTACGGGAGGCTCTGCGCGATCTTGGCCGCGCGCGTGTTTGCGGGCGGCCCCACACGAGGCGGGCAGGCGACCGGGCACCTGGGACCGGGTTCGCAGGACTGCGGCCGGCCGAGTCCGCCTAGCGCGACACGCGGGGGGCTCGGCAAACACTTAGTATGGCGTAGCAGGTGTTATGGGGCACCGGGCGTGGGCCGCGTACGTGGTGCGGCCGCCAGGGACCGGGCACCGCCGCGATGTGTCCCCCGCATGCCGGAAACCCCGGCCCGATTCCGACGGGCCGGGGTTTCCATGGGATGCAGGCGGCTCTGTTACCACCTGTCGTGGTAGTTGTCGACGACCCGGAAGCTGCCCACGACGCCGTTGCGGACGAACACGCCCCCACGGACGAAGCGGGGCGTGACACCGGTGGTGGTGCTCCAGGGGCCGACGGTCGCGATCGGGGAACCGTTGTCGCAGGTCGCCCCGCGAAAGACCTCGACGGTCTTGCGGCTGTCGTTACGGACGTTGAAGCTCCGCGAGCCCAGGCCGCTGACCACGGTGATGCAGCCGTCCGTGTGAGCGGAGTACGTCCGCTCGTTGAAGTGGATCCGCCCCTCGCCCCCGTAGCCGTAGCCGTAGCCGTAGCCGTCGTCGTAGTCGTAGTCACGGTCGCGGTCGCGGTCGCGGTCGCGGCCCTCGTCCCCCTCATCTCTCCCGCCGCTGCCACCACCGGCAAGAGCCATCGCGGGAGCGGCCTGCTGGACGAACGGGGCGGCCTGGGCGGGCCCGGTCGCCGAGGCATAGGTGATGCCGGTGGCAGCGAGGGCCGCTGCGCCTACTGCGGCGGCGGCCACGGCGACGGTACGCGTGGTCATGTCACTTCTTCCTGTCTCAGAGACGCCGTCGGCCGGGCAGCCGAACTGAGACGAACGTACTGACGACCCCATGAGCTGTCATATCGGAAATACCGCAGATGCGGCCCCCCAGGGCCGACCGGGTGTACGCACGGCGCTTTCCACGCGCCATCGATTACCTGATGTTTCGTCAAGAAGTCTGACAGCAAGCGCGCCTGGTGCACCATTAGGCTTTCCGGGCGACTCGCTGACGCCCGGTCACCCTGTCGGCAGCAGGCCACCGGATCACGGGCCGCCGGCAACCGCAATCACCCCCGGCGCCCCGAACGGCTTTAACGGGCGCCCCGCCCTGAATGACCGTCATCGAGGACACAGAAGGCCTCTTCCTGAACGACCGTCACCGAAACCAGTTCCAGCCCGCCCGGACTGAATGGCCCCCGTCATCGCTGTCCGGCCCGGTCTGAACGGCCCGTCATCGGTGCTCCGCTTTGCGCCGTCCTGGCTGCTGCGACGGCCGGCCGTATCTGTGTGGAGAACCATGGCGACGCCGGCGTGCCGGGCACCTCCCGCCGGAGGGTGCCGGCCGCCGTGGCCTCTCACCGCCCGTCCTGCCACAGCGTGCTCACCTGCCCGGCCCGGCGGCGCAGCCCCCGTCCGGGCGCCCGGCGGATCATTTTCCACGTGGCGGCCCTGCCTTCCCGCTCGCCGCGGCCTGTCTATCCGGTCGCGGCGGGTGGGAGGGCATCTGCTCCGGCCGTGTCGTCGTTTAGGCCGAGATGGCGCTGCAGGCTGAGCGTCAGGTGCTCGCTCATGGCCTGCGACGCGCGCTCGGGGCTGCCGCGGAGCACGGCCCGCAGAATGCGGCCGTGCTCCGCAACCGTCGCCGGGCTCCCACCCGTGACGGCGCCCAGCCTTTGCCCCCCGGCTTCTCCTCGCAGATGCGCCCGGAGCCGATCGCGGCCCACCGCCGCTGCCCGGACGGCTCCCGCTGGGCCGCCGACCTCAAGAAACCCGAGAAGGAGATGACCCGATGAGCAATGTGTCCGGCCCCCGGGACCGTCATCACCAGCGGCGCGCCCGGCATCGGCAGGGCCACCGCGGACCTGCAGGCCGCTCGGGGCGCCGACGTCGCCGTACTCGGCCCGGACGTACCGGCGGTGGACAAGCCACTGCACGGGTACACCGCCGACGTGTCCCACGACACCGTGCTGCGCGCAGCGGCCGACACGACCGCCGACGGCCTCGGCGGCAACGACATCCCGGTCAACAACGCCGGCAGCGGCGCCGTGGGCACGGTCGAGGACAACACCGACGACGGCCGCCGGCACGAGCGTGATCGTCGCAGGCGTGTTCAACTCCAAGCTGCTCGCCGCCCCCGCGCCGGACACCACCCATGATGACGCGACCGCTCCCGAGGACCTGCTGCGCCGCGCCCTTCGGATGCGGGACGTCGTCGAGACCCACGTGCTGCCGCTGCGGGCCGCTGCCCTGCACTTCCCCTTCGGGCATCCGGCGGTCGCCTCCGTCCTCGTCGGGCACGTTCGGCGGCCCAGATCCGTGACACTGCCAAGCAGTTCCACCGGCCGGTACCGGCCGGCGTATGGCACGATCTGCGGGCCCAGGACCTGCTGCCCGGCCGCGTACCGGTGCCCGGAAGGAACCGGCCAAGACCGTCGTCGACGCCCACCACCACCCGTGAGACCTCCCGGTGCGCGACCAGAAATAAATCAGCGCAGACGAACTCGCTCTGCTCAGGAGGTCGTTCCTGCTGCCGAAGTTCGAGCAAAGGCGCTGACAGCGGGGGCGAGCGCGACCGTCCTCGTGCAGACGGCCACCGTCGCCGAGGAGACTGCAAAGTTCCTGGCCCAGGCTGCGGACAGCCGGACGATCGGCGCCGTCGTCGACTGGACCGACCTGACGTCGCCCCGTGTCGGTGACGAACTGGCCCGGCTGCGCCCGCTGCCCGGCGGCGCATTCCTGCACGGCATCCGCCACCAGGCCCAGTCGCAGGACGATCCCCAGTCGCTGCCCCGGCCGCAGGTGCTGCGCGGCCTGCACGCCGTCGCGGCGGCCGGTCTCGTGTACGACCTCGTCGTCCTGCCGCACCAGCTGCCGGCGGCGACCCGAGCCGCCGCCGTCCCGCATCTGACGTTCATCCTCGACCACCTGGGCAAGCCCCCGACCACCGCCGGGCAGCGGGAACCGTGGGCGCAGTACGTCCGTGAGCCGGCCACCCTGCCGAACACGGTGTGCAAGCTCTCGGGCATCCTCACCAAGGCCGACTGGGCGGCCCGGGCGGTCGAAGGGCTGCAGCCCTGCGCCGACACGGTGCTCGACGCGTTCGGGCCACGGCGGCTGATGTGCGGCACCGGCCGGCCGGTGAGCACGGTGACCGCAAGCTACAGCAAGATGGTGGCGGCCTCCCGGGAACTCACGGCCGCTCTGAGCACCACCGAGCAGCAGAAAGCACAGGCCGGCACGGCCCGGCACGCCTACCGGATCGAGGCCGACCGTTCGCGGTGAGCGCAGGCACCGGCCGGCCGGTGAGCACGGTGACCGCAAGCTACAGCAAGATGGTGGCGGCCTCCCGGGAACTCACGGCCGCTCTGAGCACCACCGAGCAGCAGAAAGCACAGGCCGGCACGGCCCGGCACGCCCATCGGATCGAGGCCGACCGTTCGCGGTGAGCGCAGGCACCGGCCGGCCGGTCACGCTGCGTCGAACCGGCCGCGCTGGCGCTCCAGGCTGCGGGTGAGGTGGTCGGACATGGCCTCGGCGGCGCGATCGGCCCGGCGGCGCAGTATCGCCCGTACCACTCGCTCGTGCTCTGCGAGCGTCGGCTCGCGCGCGCCTTGGAGGCCGCTCAGCCGGAAGATGTGCAGATGCGAGTGGAGCCGCTCCACGGCCTCCGCGAGCAGCGGCCGGTGGGCGGCCTCGGCGACGGCGTCGTGGAGGCGCTGGTCGAGGGCGGCGAAGTCGCGGTAGGCCGCGTAGGGGCCGGCAGCGCCGGGGTGGGACTGCATGTCCTCCAGGATCGACTCGATCGCGTCAAGTTGTGCCTCCTCGGCATGCCCGGCAGCGAGCGCCGCGGCGCGCGGCTCCAGCAACAGCCGCATCTCGAACAGCTCCTCCACCCCCTGCCGGGTCAGCAGCTCGGTGGCCCGGTAGCCGGACAGGGAGCGCTTGACGACCAGGCCGTCGGCCTCCAGACGTGCCAGCGCCTCACGCACGGGAGTGGGCGAGACCTTGAGCATGCGAGCCAGGGCCTCGATGCCGACGCGGGCGCCCGGGGCGATCTGGTGGTCCATCACCATGGCCTTGATGTCCTCATAGACGCTGTCGGACAGCACCTGGCGGACCGGTAGCGAACCCGTCCCGGTCTCACCGGGCAAAGCTTCGAAGACCCAAGGGTCGGGTGCCGGCATCCCAGGTCTCCACTCTGCTCGACGGCGTCACGGCCAGGGCAGTTTACCGATGTAAGACCGGCGGGCAGGAGGCGGCGGACGCTTCTGGCAGTCGCCACCGCCATGCCGGCCGGCGTGGGTCGGTTCGTGTTGCGATGACGCTGCGGGCCGCGAGGCAAAAGTCCTTGACCGCTTGGCACAGGATTCAGTCCCGTTCATCAGCAAGGGCGGTGTCCTCGGCATTGCGTGTGCTCTGTCCCGCGTGAGCGTTCTCGGCCGCCCGCCGCATGACCCATGGGAGAAGTCTGCGCAGGCGTGGGTGACGCGCGCGGCGAACCCCGCGAGGACAGCCGGTCCTTCGAGGATCACGACCTCGGCAGCACGGTGGAACTTCCGTACCAGGGCGATGAAGCGGCGTATCCCCTCACACGTCGATCGCTACGCTCCCAACACGCTCACGCCGGGCAGGTCAAGATCGTCGCAACGCGCCGGGGATGGCGTCCATGGCAATGTCACGGTCGTCAAGCGCGCTGAGGCAGCCGGCGTATGCGTCGCGGCGGTACTGACGGCGCCACCGTGCTGTGCCCGTGGCTGTGCCCGGCCGCTCACGACCGCTACACCACCAGTGGTGACAGAGCCGGCAGCGGCGCCGAACAGCGCGGCAAGCCCTGCGCCCCCTGGGCTCAGTCTGCCGTCGCCGTGGTCGTGATTGATCCGGTGCGCCAGGACTTTGTCCCGGTGCCAGGCAAGAGGGCACGTGCCCGTGGCCGGCACGTGATACACGGACACCGCCACCGCCCGCTCGATGAGCACGCAGCCGCATACCGTGCCGTGCACGTGCCTACGAACACCGACACCTGCCACCGGCGGCCCCCGTGGCCCCGGCGGCCCCGGCGGCCCCGGTACAGCACGTTCTTGCCGGCTGCCCGTCACCTCCACCCAGCGCGGACGGCCTCCCCCCGCAGTACGGGGAGAGGCCATCGGTACCGCTGGACGCGAACGGTGCGTCACCGGGGCGGGAACTCGTCCTTCCGGCTGCCGGCACGACGTCCGGGCCTGTCCTCGGCCCCGCGTCCGCCCTCCTTCATGGACTGCTCCTGCATACGCCGGGCCTCGTCGTGCAGCCTGCGGCGTTCCTTGGGATCGCTCGTCTGCTCGGCACGCTCGTTCAGCTCACGGACCTTGTCCTGCATCTGCTGCGCACGACTGGCGGACTCGCCTGCAACGCTCATCATCACTCCTGGGGAGGTGAGGGTGGGACACATCGCAGCCAACCAGCGCTGTCCCGCTTACGCACCCGGGAGGGTCACCGTGCGCAATCACCGCAGGCAGCCGGCCCTGAAGAGGGCACGTCACATCGACAACACGCCCCCTCGCACCCCCACCGCGGTCCCGCTCCCCATGCCGTGCAGTCCCGGCCGCCCCGGCCATCCCCGCCATCCCCGCCATCCCCGCCGCCCCGGCCGCCCTGGCGGCTCCGCTGCCCCGCCGCACGCCACCGGGCACCCACCCTGTTCAGCCCTCCCGGTGAAACGGTCCAGCACCCAGGCACAAGCGCGCGGTACCCCTGCCCCGCCGCACGCCACCGGGCACCCTTGTTCACCGGACGGGCCCAGCCTTGGTACCGGCGCTTGAACCGGCGGGCCGGCGCGAGCACCTTCTCCAGCCCGGGCCGCACCTTGATGCGGGCGCTGATCTGCTTCTGCAAGATCTTGCGGCCCTTTGCCCGGCGAAGGGCCACGAGCCGACTCGCCGACTCCTGGCGAGCTGTCGGCGCCCTCGCGTACCCGATGACGACGGGCGCTCGGCACGCAGCCCAAAAACCACGGCAAGGGCAGGCCCCGGCATCCACACCGCATCCACACCGCGGCCGGCCGCGGCCGGCCGGAACGCAGATCTCCAGTTCCTCCTCGGAACGCGGGGACCAGGACGAAGCACAGGATGTGGTACACCGCGGCGGTCTTCTGGCCCCGGCTGCGACAGGCACTGCCGCCAGGCACATCACAGTTTGAAGTTCCCCCTCTGAGCTGGACAGCCTGATACTGGGACGGATGGGTCCCGGAGGAAGCAGTCCAGGTAGTGAGTAAGAAGAGCAACACGAGTA
>NZ_JBFBCG010000122.1:0-12211 GCF_040683105.1 Streptomyces sp. NPDC051020
GAGCGCCTGCATGGCATGCAGGAGGTCAGGAGTTCAATTCTCCTTAGCTCCACAAGGAAGTAACAGGAAGCGGGTCATCCGAATCGGATGACCCGCTTCCTGTCTGTGCAAGTCAATTGCGGTCAGCAGGCCAACTACGGCCGCTGCCGAGAGCCTTCCGGTCGACGCCCGGCGGCAGCGCGGGTCCGATCCGCGGGCGGCTGTTCGATGCGGAGTGCCGGCGCCGGACACCGCCGCACGGCACGCTGTGCGCGCCCCCCGCAGATGCATCGGAACCGCGGCGTCCGCGAGCGCGGGACAGCCGTCGGGGCCCAGTCTGATCAGCTCCGGGACGATGTCCGTACAGAGCCCGTGGCCCTTGCAGAGCGTTCAGTCCACCGCCGGCCTCTCGCCGCTCGGGATGGACTCCTCCGGGTCCTGGTAGCCGGGCGCGGGCAGCGGGAGCACTCCGAGCGCCTCCCGGCCGCAGCCGCCGCCCAGGACATGGGCGGCCGGATCGTCCGTGAACGCGGACAGGGTCGACGTGAGGAAGTGGGCCGAGCCGTCCGGATGCAGGTTGCCCCGATAGGGGGCGTTACGCGGGGTAACCCAGGCTTCCCGGGCGTTCCGACGCGAGTTGCTGCGCGCCCCGGCGCCGCCTCGTCGGTGCTCCGGCCGTCCACCCTCGTCCACGGAGCGGAATCGCCCGGCTGCGCTCCGGGCCCGTGCGGTACCCTGACGCCATGCGTGCCGTACGCCTTCTGCTTAGCGAGCCGCGCTGATCAGTCCCGACCGGTGTGAATGCCTGGTTGGAATCGGCGCGGCGTCCCCTCCTGTGCGAGGGGCTTTTTCGTTTCCGTAAGCGCTGGCAGATGACGATCGATGGAGCTTTGAGGATCATGAGCGAGACGAATTCCGCAGTCGACGTGGCTGCGCCGCACCGCTACACGGCGGCGATGGCCGCCGACATCGAGGCACGCTGGCAGGACTTCTGGGACGCCCACGGCACGTACGAGGCGCCGAACCCGACGGGCGATCTGGCGGGCGACGCGGAGCTGGCCGCCAGGCCGAAGAAGTTCATCATGGACATGTTTCCGTACCCCTCGGGTGCGGGCCTGCACGTCGGTCACCCGCTGGGCTACATCGCCACCGATGTCTACGCCCGCCACCAGCGCATGACCGGGCACAACGTGCTGCACACCCTGGGCTTCGACGCCTTCGGTCTGCCGGCGGAGCAGTACGCCGTACAGACCGGTACGCATCCGCGCGCCTCCACCGAGGCCAACATGGTCAACATGAAGTCCCAGCTGCGCCGGCTGGGCCTGGGCCACGACAAGCGCCGCTCGTTCGCGACGATCGAGGCGGAGTACTACAAGTGGACCCAGTGGATCTTCCTGCAGATCTTCAACTCCTGGTACGACACGGAGGCGGACCGGGCCCGGCCGATCGCCGACCTGGTCGCGCAGTTCGAGAACGGTGAGCGCCCGACCCCGGACGGCCGCGACTGGAGCGCGCTGAGCGCCGTCGAGCGCGCCGATGTCCTGGGCGAGTACCGCCTGGCGTACGCCTCCGACGCCCCCGTCAACTGGTCGCCGGGGCTGGGCACCGTACTGGCCAATGAAGAGGTGACGGCGGACGGCCGTTCCGAGCGCGGAAACTTCCCCGTCTTCAAGGCCAAGCTGCGCCAGTGGAACATGCGCATCACCGCCTACGCCGACCGGCTGCTGAACGACCTGGACGGGTTGGACTGGCCCGAGGCGATCAAGCTGCAGCAGCGCAACTGGATCGGGCGTTCCGAAGGCGCGCGCGTCGACTTCCCCGTCGACGGCGCCGGTGACATCACTGTCTTCACCACCCGCCAGGACACCCTGTTCGGTGCCACGTACATGGTGCTGGCGCCCGAGCACGAGCTGGTGGAGCGGATCATTCCGGCCGCCTGGCCCGAGGGCACCCACCCGGTGTGGACCGGCGGACACGCATCCCCGGCCGAGGCTGTCACCGCGTACCGCAAGCTGGCCGCCGCCAAGTCCGACGTGGAGCGCCAGGCCGAGGCCAAGGACAAGACCGGTGTCTTCACCGGTGCGTACGCGACCAACCCGGTCAGCGGCGAGAAGGTGCCCGTCTTCATTGCTGACTACGTCCTGATGGGCTACGGCACCGGCGCGATCATGGCCGTGCCGGCGCACGACGCGCGCGACTTCGCGTTCGCGCGCGCCTTCGAGCTGCCGATGCGCTGCGTTGTCGAGCCGTCGGACGACCGCGGTACGGACACCTCCACGTGGGACGACGCGTTCGCCTCGTACGACGCGAAGCTGGTCAACTCCGCCCACGGCGAGATCTCGCTGGACGGCCTGGGTGTCGTCGACGCCAAGGCGAAGATCACCGAGTGGCTGAAGGCGAAGGGCCTGGGCGAGGGGACCGTCAACTTCCGCCTGCGCGACTGGCTGTTCAGCCGTCAGCGCTACTGGGGCGAGCCCTTCCCGATCGTCTACGACGAGGACGGCATCGCCCACCCGCTGCCCGAGTCGATGCTGCCGCTGGAGCTGCCGGAGGTCGACGACTACTCGCCGCGCACCTTCGACCCGGAGGACGCCGACACCCAGCCCGAAACTCCGCTGTCCCGGAACGCCGACTGGGTCAACGTCACGCTGGACCTGGGCGACGGCAAGGGCCCGAAGAAGTACCGCCGCGAGACCAACACCATGCCCAACTGGGCCGGTTCCTGCTGGTACGAGCTGCGCTACCTGGACCCGAACAACGACCGGAAGCTGGTCGACCCGGCGATCGAGCAGTACTGGATGGGGCCGCGCGAGGGCCAGCCGACCGGTGGTGTCGACCTGTACGTGGGCGGCGCCGAGCACGCCGTACTGCACCTGCTGTACGCCCGCTTCTGGTCCAAGGTCCTGCACGACCTGGGGCACATCTCGTCGGCGGAGCCGTTCCACAAGCTGTACAACCAGGGCATGATCCAGGCCTTCGTCTACCGGGACAGCCGCGGTATCGCGGTCCCGGCGGCCGAGGTCGAGGAGCGCGACGGGACGTTCTACCACCAGGGCGAGAAGGTCAGCCGTGTCCTGGGGAAGATGGGGAAGTCCCTGAAGAACGCCGTCACGCCCGACGAGATCTGCGCCGAGTACGGGGCGGACACGCTGCGTCTGTACGAGATGGCGATGGGCCCGCTGGACGTGTCGCGTCCGTGGGACACGCGCGCCGTGGTCGGCCAGTACCGGCTGCTGCAGCGGCTGTGGCGCAATATCGTCGACGAGGAGACCGGTGAGGCCACCGTCGTGGACACCGAGCCCGGCGAGGACACGCTGCGCGCGCTGCACAAGGCCATCGACGGCGTCGGCCAGGACATGGCCGGGATGCGCTTCAACACCGCCATCGCCAAGGTCACCGAGCTGAACAACCACCTGACCAAGGTGGGCGGCCCGCTGTCGCGGTCCGTCGCGGAGCGGCTGGTGTTGCTGGTCGCACCGCTGGCGCCGCACATCGCCGAGGAGCTGTGGCGCCGGCTGGGCCACACCGAGTCGGTCGTGCACCAGGACTTCCCGGTCGCCGACCCGGCATACGTCGTGGACGAGACCGTGACCTGCGTGGTGCAGGTCAAGGGCAAGGTCAAGGCGCGGCTGGAGATCTCCCCGTCGATCTCGGACGAGGATCTGGAGGCGCTGGCCCTGGCCGACCCGGCGGTGGTCGCGGCCCTCGACGGGGCCGGGATCCGCAAGGTGATCGTGCGGGCGCCGAAGCTGGTCAACATCGTCCCCGCGTGACGGTCCGGGTCCAAGTCTGACCGCCGGTTGTCGTACGGCGGTGTGAGGGCTTTCCCCTACGGGCAGGTTGGGGGTTCCGTCGGAACCCCCAACCTGCCTGTTCCGTTTACGGTTGAGGGGCCGGTACTCGGCAGCCGAACCGACATCAAGGGGCGTCATGGAAGCCGTGATCCTGATCCTGGGGCTGCTCTTTGTCGCGCTCATGGCCCTGGGCGTCTATGTGGGCGTCAAGGTCATCGGCGCGGCGAAGCGCGGCGTCGACCGCACGATCACGCAGTCGCGCCGCACCGTCGAGGACACCGCGCTGCGGGCGAAGAGCTATGGCCAGCCGGGCGTGGCCGGCGAGCTGGCGCAGCTCCGGCTCGCGCTGCGTACGTCGATGCGGGCCACGCAGGAGGCGCTGCAGACAGGGGTGGCCGAGGATGCCTCGCTGTCGGAGTCGCTGGGGCTGTTCCAGCGGCTGAGCGTCCACGGGCGGGAGCTCGACGAGGAGCTGAAGAGGCTGGAGCGGGAGCCCGACCGGGCGACGGTCGCCTCGCTGCTGCCCGGGCTGAAGCAGCGCACGCAGCGGATCACGCACTCTGCGGAGTCGCTGCGGTGGGCCGCGCGCGACCGGGCACGGCAGTTCGCCGACGACGACCTGGCGGCGCTGAACACGCAGATCGACGTGGAGGCGGGGGCGCTGCGGCACTGGACGGTGGAGGAGCCTGTGGATCCTTCGGCGGGGGCGGACGCCCGTGCCGAAGGGCGGGCCGGCGCCGGTGCGGGGGCACGCCCGGGTGGGGACGGACGGGCGTGGAGTGCGCCGGTCGGCGAGGAGGGGCCGGAGGCGCTCACGGCTCGGGATCCTCGGGAGCAGACGGGCTACCCGTGGCAGAAGACCGCGCGGCCCGAGACGACGAACTGAGGCGGCGGGGCGGACCCGACCGGGGGACTTCGGTCGCGCGCAGGGGCGGCTGCGGGCGGTTCCGGGCACGGCACGCACGCGTGTGGCCGTCGGGTCCGGGTGTGCACAGGCATGTGGCCGTCGGGTCAGGCTCGAACCGACGTGACTGGTGGTGGCAGGATGCGCCCTGAAGCGACCGGATGTGATCACTCGCTCGGGGGCGGACTGCCGAGCCACCGCCCCGGCAGGTAACCTCCCGCTCATGTCCCGCCATGTCGCGATCGTCACCGATTCCACGGCCCACCTGCCGCCCCAGACGATGGAGCGGCATGGCATCACCGCGGTGCCCCTGACCGTCGTCCTCGGCGATCAGGCGCTGGAGGAGGGCACTGAGATCTCGGCCCGCTCCCTCGCGCTGGCGCTCCAGAAGCGCCGGCCCGTGACGACATCCCGGCCCAGCCCCGAGGTCTTCGCCGCGGCGTACCGGGCTGCGGCCGAGGCGGGCGCAACCGGAATCGTCTCGCTGCACCTCTCGGCCGAACTCTCGGGTACGTACGATGCCGCGCTGCTCGCCGCGAAGGACGCTCCGGTGCCGGTGCGGGTCGTGGACACCGGGATGGTGGCCATGGCCCTGGGATTCTGCGCCCTGGCGGCGGCGGAGACGGCGGAGGGGGGCGGCAGCCTGGACGAGGCGGTCGCGGCCGCCGAGAAGCGGGCCGCGGGCACCTCCGCGTACTTCTACGTCGACACGCTGGACTATCTCCGCCGCGGTGGACGCATCGGCGCGGCCCAGGCCCTGCTGGGGTCGGCGCTCGCGGTGAAGCCGCTGCTGCAGCTGGACGGCGGCCGCATCGAGCTGCTGGAGAAGGTACGGACGGCCTCGAAGGCGATCGCACGGCTGGAGGAGATCGTGGTCGAGCGGGCGGGCACGGGCCAGGTGGACATCGCCGTGCACCACTTGGCAGCGCCCGAGCGCGCCGAGCGACTGGCCGAGAGGCTGCGCGTGCGAGTCCCGGGACTGGCCGAACTGCATGTCAGCGAAGTGGGTGCCGTGATCGGTGCGCACACCGGCCCGGGTCTGCTGGGAGCAGTGGTTTCGCCGCGCTGATCTCACTCCCGGGAGTGAGCGAGATATCCACAACGGGTCGGTTGTCCACCGGATACGGGCCTGTTCAGCGGGTTCGCGCAGATGTGCCTAGCGTCGTGAGGCATGGCTCCCCGATCACATCGTGCAAGCAGCGGAAGTGGACCCGGCCGCGCTGCGGCCTCGGACGTGCGGGACCGACGCAGGCCCGGTGCGGGCCAAGGCGTTGATCCCGGGCCCGGTCCTGGACCCGGGCGGCGACGACCTTCGCGCGGGCGCGCTGCCGTGGTCGCTGCCGCTTCGCGGCGGCGTGCGGACGCGCTCATGGCGGGGGCGTACGGAGGACGTGCGGACCGGTCGGTGACGGGGTCGGCCCCAACCCCGGACACGGCCCCCGCGCCGGCCCCGGCAGTTCCTCGTCCGGGGACTGCCGCGCCGTCCGACGAGCCGGCGCGGGTGGTCGACCCGGCTCCGGCTGCGCCGGGGCGGTGGGAGCGGATGGTGCCCGCGGTGCGGGAGCGGCTCCCGATGTGGTTGCGACTCAGGTGCGGTCTGGAGCCGAGAACCCTTGCCGCGCTCACCGTCGTACTGGTCGCTGCCGCAGCCTTCGCGGCGGTCCATTTCTGGTCCGTACGGCCCCAGGCCGTACGCGCGCCCGACCCGGTCAACGAGCGTGCGCACGCCCCGACATCGGACCCGATGACGGATCCCGTCCATACCCCCGAACCGGCCGCCGGACCACCGGCCACCCCGGGACCGGACGGGCGGATCGTCGTCGACGTCAGCGGCAAGGTGCGACGGCCGGGCATCTACCCCTTGCCGTCCGGAGCGCGGGTGGCCGATGCGCTACGGGCGGCGGGCGGGGTCCGGCGGGGCGTGGACATCACCGGACTCAACCGGGCACGGGTGCTGCTGGACGGGGAACAGGTCGTGGTCGGCGCGCCACCCGGCGCACTCGTCTCTGGTGCCCCGGGCGGCGTCGGCACGGGCGGCGCTGGTGGCCCGGCGGCCGGGCCGGTCAGCCTCAACAGCGCAACCGTGGAACAGCTGGACACCCTGCCCGGCGTCGGTCCGGTCCTTGCCCAGCACATCCTCGACTACCGCACGCAGCACGGCGGCTTCCGTTCCGTCGACGAACTCCGTGAGGTCAACGGGATCGGCGACCGCCGGTTCGCCGATCTCCAACCGTTGGTACGGCCATGACCCACCCACACGAACCACCGGACGTCCATACGGCGTCGGGCCGACGGCTCGGCGCCTCCGACCCGCGACAGGAGGCCCCGGTCGATCTGCGACTGGTCCCGCCGGCCCTCGCGGCCTGGGCCGCCGCGGCGCTCGCCGTGGGTGCGCCGTGGCGCTGGACGGCCGCAGGGACGGCGCTCTGCCTCGTCGCCGCCCTGGTGCTCCTCGGCCTCTCACGGGCCTCAACGACCCGCGCAGCGCGCGCTCGGCCGGCTGACCACCGGGAGTGCGAGGACGGTGAGGGCAGCACTGGACGCAACCGACACAGGCTCCATGCCACCGCGGCGGCCGCGGTGCTGCTCTGCGCGGCGGCTGGAGCGACGGCGGGGGGCCTGCACGGCGCGGACGCACGACAGGGGCCCGTTCCCGGTCTGGCCGACCGTTTCGAGAGGGTCGAGGCGGAGGTGACGGTCACGTCCGACGCACGCCGGACCCGCGCCCGGGTCCAAGGCGACCACAGCACCCCGGCCGCTCTCCTCCTGGACGCCGAGATCACCGGGCTCACGGCACCCGACGGCGCCACCACCCGTCTCCGCACCCCGGTGCTGCTGATCGTGTCGCCCTCCGGTTCGACGGCGCGATGGGAGCGGCTGCTGCCGTCCACCAGGCTGCACGTGAGCGGCCGACTCGCGCCACCGCTGAACAGCGGACAACGCAACGCCGCGGTCCTGCGACCGGACGGCAAGGGGCCGCCTCGTGTCACCGGGCCGCCGACTCCTCTCCAGCGCACGGCGGGCGAACTGCGCGCGGGCCTGCGACGGGCGACGGACGGGCTGGATCCCGATGCGCGGGCGCTGCTCCCGGGGCTGGTCGTCGGCGACACCTCCAGGGTCACCCCCGAACTCCACGAGGCCTTCCAAGCAGCCGACCTCACGCACCTGATGGCGGTCTCCGGTGCCAACCTGGCGATTCTGCTCGTGCTGCTCATCGGACCGCCCGGCGCCGCGCTCCGGATCGAACGCCGTGGTCTGGCAGCCCGGTTGGGCATCCCGCTGCGGATGACCGCGCTGCTCGGCGGCGGACTCACGCTCGCTTTCGTCCTGGTGTGCCGACCGGAGCCGAGCGTGCTGCGCGCCGCGGTCTGCGGACTGATCACACTGCTCGCGATCGGTACGGGTCGCCGCCGCTCGCTGATTCCCGCACTCGCCGCTGCCGTTCTGCTGCTCGTGCTGTACGACCCGTGGCTGACGCGCAGTTATGGCTTCGTCCTTTCCGTGCTGGCGACAGGCGCCCTGCTCACGGTCGCCCCGCGATGGAGTGCCGCGCTGCAACGGAGGCGGGTGCCGCCCCGGCTCGCGGAGGCGCTGGGTGCGGCCGCCGCGGCGCAGGCGATGTGCGCGCCCGTCGTCGTGGTGCTCGCCTCGCGGGTCAGTCTGGTGGCGATTCCGTGCAACCTGCTGGCCGAGTTCGCGGTGGCGCCCGCCACCGTCCTCGGGTTCGCCGCGCTTGCCGCGGCACCGGTGGCCATGCCCGTGGCCGAGCTGCTCGCCCGGATCGCGGGCTGGCCGGCCGGGTGGATCGCCTCCGTGGCCCGCACCGGGGCGGCTCTTCCCGGGGCGGAGCTCGACTGGCCCGACGGCTGGCGGGGAGCGCTCCTGCTGACCGCCCTCACGGCTCTGGCGGTGCTCTCCGCCCGTCGTATCGCGCGCCACCCATGGGTCTGTTCGGCTGCCGCGCTGCTGCTGGTCCTCGCGGTGCTGCGCCCGGTGCCGCTCACCCGGGTACTGACGGGCTGGCCGCCGCCGGGCTGGGCCTTCGTGATGTGCGATGTGGGTCAGGGCGACGCCATGGTGCTTGCGGCGGGGGACGGCGAGGGCGTGGTGATCGACACCGGGCCCGATCCACGACTGGCCGACCGCTGCCTGCGTGACCTGGGCATCACTCGGGTACCGCTCCTGCTGCTCACACACTTTCATGCCGATCATGTCCGGGGGCTGCCCGGCGTGTTGCGGGGCAGAGCGGTCGGCGCGATCCAGACGACGAGTCTGGACGAACCACCGGACCAGGCGGCGTTCGTCCGCAGAACGGCAGCTGCGGCGCGGGTCCCCCTGGTACGGGCGACAGTGGGAGAGCGCCGCCGCATCGGCGCGCTCGACTGGCGGGTCCTGTGGCCGGCGGGAGGCGCGACGGCAGGTCCCTTACCGGAAGAGCCCAATGACGCCAGCGTCGCGCTGTTCGTCCGGACCGGCGGACTGAGCCTGTTGCTCCTCGGTGACCTCGAACCCGCTTCCCAGCAAAGGCTGTTGCGCCAGTACCCGGCGCTTCCGCGAGTGGACGTTCTCAAGGTCGCCCATCACGGATCCGCCCACCAGGACCCGGCGTTGCTGCGCAGTGCGCGTCCCCGGCTCGCCCTGGTGAGTGTGGGCAGGGACAACCCGTACGGGCACCCGGCGGCCCGGACCGTCGAGGCGCTGAGGGCGGGTGGAGCAGTAGTGCTGCGCACGGACCTGGACGGCGCGATCGCGGTGACGGGTGCCGGGTCGCGGCTGCGGGCGGTCGGGCGCTCATGACCACCGTCCGGCCGACCGTGCCCGTGCAACCGCGTCGTGGCCGACCGCGCCCCGTTCGGCCGTACCCGCGACGGCGTCGCGGCAAGCGCCGCGAGCGTTGTGCCGGTCGGTCTAAGCGGAACGTTCAATTCGGACCTTCGGTAACACCTCCACTCAAGCCCTTTCCAGTCCCTCCGTTTGCCTCGAACGCCCCAAGAGTGATCGAATGCATGCTCGTCGGCGGGCCGCTGCTCCGACAACGACGTCCAGCCGTACGGCCCAAGGTGAATCTCCCCCGGGGGTACGTGAAGATGTTCGGCCGTTGGCTGGGAAGAAAAGACGCAACGGGTGCGGCGCAGGGCAACCCGCTCGCGGGACTCGCGGTGCCGCGCACCGCGGGAGTCCTGAGCTGCCGCGTCCTCGATCCGGTCAACGAGGCTGTTCAGCAGGCTGAGTTCGTCGTCACGGACAGCGCGGGCCGCAAGGTTGTCGGCGGTGAGACGGACCCCTTCGGGAACGTCCTGGCCGCCGTACCGGCAGGTGACTACCGGCTGGCTGTCACGGCCGAGGGCTTCACCCCGTTCCACGGTTCGGTCACGGTCTCCGAGAGCGGCCACTCGGGGCTCGGGGACGTCATGCTCCAGGTGGCCGCGCCCCCGCAGCTGCCCGACCCCGGTGAGTGGGAGATCGAGCCGAACCACTCACAGATCGGCTTCACGGCCCGGCACATCGGGCTGGCCCGTATCCATGGCCGATTCAACACATTCGCAGGTGCGATACGGATCGCCGACCGCATGGAGGACTCCGCCATGCACGTGATCATCGATGCCTCGTCGATCGATACCAACGTGCAGATGCGCGACGACCATCTGCGGTCCAGCGACTTCTTCGACGTCGGGCGGTATCCGACGATGGAGTTCTACAGCGACCGTTTCGTTCACCGGGGCGGCAGCCGCTGGGGCGTGAGCGGCGCGCTCACTCTGCACGGCGTCAGCCGTACCGTGATGCTGGACACGCAGTACCTCGGCGTCGGCAACGGTGTGGAAGGGGAGACCAGGGCCGCCTGCCGGGCCACCACCGAGCTGCACCGTGAGGACTTCACCCTCACCTGGCAGACCATGCTGGCCCGCGGTATCGCTGCCGTCGGCTCCAGCATCGCCATCGACATGGACATCCAGATCGTCCCCAAGGGCTGAGAGGCTGTCGGGGCGCCGCGACTGGGTGGTGTCCGGCGGATCAGGGTGAACAACTGTTGGCTTTCGAGGCCGCTCGAGTGTGCGTAACTAAGTTTGGGTGAGTGCGTTGTTCAGGGTGTGAATCTGACGGAGTGGGCGAGGGTGCAGGGTGTGCATCCGCAGACGGCGTATCGCTGGTTCCGTGAGGGCACGTTACCGGTGCCGGCGCAGCGGGTCGGGCCGCGGACGATTCTGGTGAATGTGGAGGCCGTTGCGGCGCCCGGGACGGTCGGCGGTGTCGGGTTGTATGCCCGTGTCTCCTCGCGCGACCAGGCGGGTGATCTCCAGCGTCAGGTGGCTCGGCTGTCGCGGTGGGCCGCGCAGTCGGGTCACCGGGTGGTGCGGGTGGAGTCCGAGATCGGGTCGGGTATGAATGGCTCCCGCGTCCGGGCCCGGCGTTTGCTGGCCGACCCGGACGTGACCACCGTGGTGGTCGAACACCGTGACCGGCTTGGCCGAATGAACACCGAGCTTGTCGAAGCGGCACTCCGCGGACCGGCGTCTGGTCGTGCTGGATGACGGGGAGCTCGAAGACGACGTGGTGCGGGACATGGCGGAGGCGCTGACCTCGTTCTGTGCCCGCCTGTACGGGCGCCGTTCGGCGAAGAACCGGGCGAGGAAAGCCCTGGAAGCTGCCGAGCATGGCTGAGTCGAAGCACCAGCTGCGCACGATCGCCCCGCCGTTCGTCGCCGTCGGGCCCACGGGTGTGGCCATACGTGACCGGCTGGGGCACCTCACATCGCAGGACGAGAGAGTCCTGCGCGCGGTCGGCGAGCACCAGGGCCGTCTGGCTTCCCGTGATCTCAAGACCCGCTGTGCGGATGGTCTGGAGCACAGCGCGGACACCTGGGCGTCGCGTAAGCGGGAGCTGACCGGGGTGTCGTCGTCGCGGATCGCGGGTGCGATCACCAAGGCCACGCATGATCAGTGGGCGCTGGCGCGCCGTTGCCAGGCGGCGCACATCCGGAAGCTGGATGCCGGGATCAACATGCTGCGGCACCGCCTGTCCCTCCCGGTCGGGGCGCCCGGAACGAAGCGGGCCGCGGGCGGCTACCGGTCGAAGAACGAGTGGTTCCGCAAGTCCCGCCGTCTCGCGACGCTGGAAGACCGGCGCGCCACTGCTGTTGCCGAGTGGCAGGCAGGGCGGGTGCGGGTGGTTCGGGGCGGCAAGCGTCTCCTCAACACCCGCCACCACCTCGCCCAGGCCCAGCTCACCGAAGGCCGGTGGCGGGAGCGGTGGGAGGCGGGACGCTGGTTCATCGCTGCGGACGGTGAGTCGGGGAAGCGGTTCGGGAACGAGACGATCCGTGTCACCCCGGACGGCGAGGTCAGCATCAGGCTGCCTGCTCCGCTCGCGCACCTGGCCAACGCCGGGCACGGCCGGTACGTCCTCACCTCCACCGTGGCGTTCGCGCACCGGGGTGCGCAGTGGGCCGACCGCATCACCGCGAACCGGGCCGTCGCCTACCGCATCCACCTGAACGTGGAGCGCGGCCGCTGGTACCTCACCGCATCCTGGCAA
>NZ_JBFBCG010000123.1:0-12191 GCF_040683105.1 Streptomyces sp. NPDC051020
GTGAGCGCACCACCGACGACCAACACCAAGATCAAGACGCTACGGAGGGTGACTCATGCCTGAGTTACCCATTGCGTTGGGGGCGTGATCAGTCCCCTCTTGCTCAACATCGCCCTTCACGGGATGGAGAAGGCTGCTGGAGTCCGCTACTACACCGGCGGGACACACGCCGGTGAAACCGTTCCGGGCTCCCCGGTGCTGATCAGATACGCCGACGACCTGCTCGCCTTCGCCCACTCCAGGGCCGAGGCCGAACAGGTCCAGGCGCGACTGGGCACCTGGCTGAGACCCAGGGGGCTGGTCTTCAATGAGGACAAGACGAGCATCGTCCACCTCGACGAGGGCTGTGACTTCCTGGGCTTCAACATCCGCCGCTACCGCGGCGGGACGGTGCTGCTGATCAAGCCGAGCACGGCAGCCGTGCGACGAATCCGGAAGAGGCTGGCCGCCGAGGTCGACGCCCTGCGAGGGGCCAACGCCCAGGCGGTGATCCACAAGCTCAACCCGATCATCCGGGGCTGGGCGGCCTACTATCGGAGTGCGGTGTCCAGCCGCGTGTTCCACGCGCTGGACGCCTACGTGTGGAAGTTTTTCTACAAGTGGACGACCCACACGCACCCGAACAAGTCGAAGCACTGGGTCGTGGCCCGCTACTTCGGCGCGTTCAACAAGGCCAGGCGGGACAGGTGGGTCTTCGGCGACCGCGACAGCGGCCGCTACCTCGCCAAGTTCTCCTGGACGAAGATCGTCCGGCACCAGATGGTCAGGGGCTCGGCATCCGTGGACGACCCCGCCCTCACCGACTACTGGGCCGAACGACGTCGCAAACACAAGCCGGCACCTCTGCCAGCCTGCGAGCCAACAGGGCTTGCTTGAGCCGTGTGCTCGGACAACGGGCCCGCACGGTTCTGAGGGGGCGGGGACGCAGCAATGCGTCCCCGCTACCCGACCAGGCCGCGAAGAACGAGTGCGGCCTGGACCAGTACGAAGTCCGCCGTTACCCGGGTTGGTACCGGCACATCACCCTCGCCATGCTCGCGCACGCCTTTTTGGCGGCCACAACCCACCAGGCCAGGTAAAAGGGGGCGCAACCGGCGAGACAGCCGGGGCCATCGAGGTCACAGTGGCGGAGGTTCGGCGACTCCTGGCAGCTTGCCGTCCCCAGCCCCCGCACGTGCGTGGACACCGAGGACGACGCCACGCGATGAGCTGGTCGAGTTGGCGCCGACGACGCCAAGCAGTCGCACGCTCCTGCCACTACCAGAGGCGGCGGCACACGTTCGAGGGGCGGTCTCCGTGAGACCGTCCCTGACCATCCACCAGCCCGCTACACTCCAGCCGTCCAGCGAAACCCGCAGCTCAGACAGGGAAATCCTGCTGGAGTACTAGCCGGAGCTAACATGCGGGGCGTGGAGCTTCGCCAGTTGCGGTATTTCGTCGCGGTCGCCGAGGAGCTGAACTTCGGCCGGGCGGCGGCCCGGCTGCTGATCGCCGGCCCGTCGCTGTCTCAGCAGATCAAGGCGCTCGAACGCGATCTCGGGGTGGTCCTGTTCGACCGGGACCGGCGTTCGGTCGTGCTCACCGCGGCGGGTACGGCGCTGCTGCCGCACGTGCGGTCCCTGCTGGAGCGGGCCGATGACCTCAAGGTGAGGGCGGGGCGGCTGTCGGGTTCGCAGCCGGTCCGCCTCGGCTACGTCAACTGGCTGCCGCCCGGCCTCGCCGCCCGCACGGCGGGGGTGGCCCGGGTGCATGTGGACGCGTGGGTCGCGCCGTCCCACACCCAGGCGTCCCGGGTCGCCGACGGCAGCCTCGACCTCGCCGTGTGCTGGGTGCGCCAGGAGGACCTGGAGCGCCTCGGCCTGACGGCGTATCTGGTCGGCGCGGACCGCCTCTACGCGGTGTCCCCGGGGGCCGGGACCGGTCCGGTGCGCGCCCAGGACGCCGTCGTGCTGCTGGACGGGGACGCCACTTCCTGGTCGTCGTGGAACGACTACGCACAGGAGCTGTCCCGGGACACGGGTGCCCGGGTGGAGCGGATCTCGGACGGTGGGGTGACCGGCCCCGCGTTCTTCGACCACGTCCGCCGTCTCGGACGCCCGGTCCTGAACTCTCCCAAGGGGCAGACCGCCGTACTGCCGCCCGACCTGGCCCAGCGCCCGGTGACGGAACCGCGGGTGTACTGGACGTGGTCGCTGGTGCGGCGCGCGGACGAGGAGCGCTCCGGGGTACTCGCGGTGGCCGACGCACTGTGCGACGGGGTCGGTGACCTCGGACTGCAAGAACCGGAGGTGTGGCTGCCGGCAGGCGACCCGTACCGGCCGGAGTCCGGCCGGGGGCTCTGACCAGCGCTGGGAGGCAGGGTCTTCCAGCAGGGAGGAACCCGGTCCCGGGCCGGGGCCGGTTCGGCGTTGCCCGGCGCGGGACGTGCTGCCTACTGTCGAGGAGTCGACCGGCGGCCGGAGCCGAGGTCGAGGAACCCCACCCCAGCGAGCGCGTACCCGTGCTCGCCCGCACTCCAGGAGAAGTGTCATGGGCATGCTCAATGAGCAGAAGGTTGCCGTCATCACCGGAGCCTCGCAGGGCATCGGCGCTGGCCTGGTCGACGCCTACCGCAAGCTCGGTCACGCCGTCGTCGCCACCTCGCGCACCATCGCCCCCGCCGACGACGCGGGCGTGCTGACCGTCCCCGGGGACATCGCCGACCCGGCCACCGCCGACCGCCTGGTCTCCGCCGCGGTCGAGCGCTTCGGCCGGATCGACACCCTGGTCAACAACGCCGGCGTCTTCGTCGCCAAGCCGTTCACGGACTACACCCCGGAGGACTACGCCGCCGTGCTCGGCGTGAACCTGACCGGGTTCTTCCGCCTCACCCAGCTCGCCGTCGGTCAGATGCTCGCCCAGGGCGGCGGGCACATCGTCAACGTCACCACCAGCCTGGTCGACAACGCCGACGCCCGGGTCCCCTCCGTACTCGCGTCGCTGACCAAGGGTGGCCTGCAGTCCGCCACCCAGTCCCTCGCCATCGAGTACGCCACCCGCGGCATCCGGGCCAACGCCGTCTCCCCCGGCACCATCCGGACCCCGATGCACGCCGAGGAGACCCACCAGTTCCTCGCCGGCCTGCACCCCGTCGGCCGCATGGGCGAGATCTCCGACATCGTCGACGCCGTCCTCTACCTGGAGAACGCGCCGTTCGTCACCGGCGAGATCCTCCACGTCGACGGCGGCATGAGCGCCGGCCACTGAACCCGACACCCCGTCCCACCCGACCTCTGGGAGAACCGCCATGCGCCACACCACCACGGACGACGAGAAGATCCTGCGCAGCGTCCTCGACGGCTGGAAGGACGCCGTCGACCAGCACCAGCCCGACCAGGTCGCCGCCCACTTCACCCAGGACGCCGTCTTCCAGGGCCTGCACCCCTACACCGTCGGCCGCCCCGGCATCGCCGCCTACTACGACGCACAGCCCCTCGGCCTGACCGCCCACTACCGCATCCTGGAAACCCGCCGCCCGGCCGACAGTCTGATCCTCGGCTACCTGAGCGTCGACTTCTCCTTCACCGACCGCCCCACCCTCACCGTCAACCTCGGTATCCTCCTCCAGCAGATGGACCACGGCTGGGCCATCGCCCACTACCAGGTCTCCCACCTGGAGTGACCACCACCCACAGCCGCACGGGCCCCACCCTGGCCGTCGGGGCCCGAGCCGGTACGCGAAGGCATCACGGACGTCCCCGATGCCGGTACCCGCTTCGGGTCTGTGACCAGTGAAAACGCTGCGATCATCATGACCCGCCCCGCATGCCGCCCGGCCGCGGTCAGTCTCCGATGCCGCCGTCGTCCTCGTCGAGCCCGGGTGCGTCCGGGGCGCGCAGCGGCCTGAGGCCGCCGCCGGCCGGGGTGGACGCGGTGAAGCTGTAGCGGCCGAGCACGTTGAGGTTCTTGTGCTTGAGCGGGCAGAGGCGGGCGATGTCCTCGCCCGGGATCTCGTGGCCCTCGGCGCGGAGCTGGCCGACGGCGGCGTCGAGGTACCGGGTGGTCCAGAGCACGACGGCGTTGAGGACCAGGCCGAGCGCGCCGTCGCCGTGCGGGGGCCGACGGCGAGCAGCTTTGCACGGTAGTTGTCGAGCCCACCACAGACGATCACGAGACGTGCGGCTGTGCTCATCCCGCGGGGAGCACTGCGCTCTGCAGCCTGGCCGCGTCCTGGCCGGGCGGGGCGCCGAACATGCGCTTATATTCGCGGCTGAACTGGGACGGGCTGTCGTAGCCGACGGCGTGCCCGATCGCGGCGATGTCGTGGGGGTTGGCGATGAGCTGGATACGGGCCTTCTGGAGGCGGAGCTGCTTTTGGTACTGCAGGGGGCTCATGGCTGTGACGGCGCGGAAGTGCCGGTTGAGTGAGGAGACACTCAGTCCGACCTCGGCGGCCAGGTCGTCGATGCGGATGACCTCGGCGTAGCGTGCCTGGAGCCAGCTGATGGCGCGGGCAATGAGGGAAAGCCTGCTGTCGGCGAGTCCGATTTCTCGGACGGTGGCTGCCTGGGGGCCAGTCAAAAGGCGCCAGTGGATCTCACGCTCGATCGCCGGTGCGAGGACGCGCTGGTCGAGGGGATTACCGACGAGGCGGAGCCGCCGCACGACTGCGTCGAGCAGATCATCGCCGGCCTCGCTCGTGGCGATGGCCACGCCACTGCCCCCTCTCCCCGTGCCGCCACCGGTGCCGGCGTCGAGCAGCAGTTGCGCGATGACCGCGGGCTTGAGCGGAAGCCCGAGGGCGAGGAAGGGCTCGGCCGCCTCCGCGTGTGTGATTTGCGACGTCAGGGGGAGATCGAGGGTCACCACGAGGTACTGCCCGGCCCGGTAGTCGAAGATCCGCTCTCCAAGGACGGACCGTTTCGCCCCCTGAGCGACCAGGGCCAGACACGGCTCAGTGACTGTGCCAAGCGGCTCGGTCACCCGGTCCGTGGCGAGCACCTGCACTCCGTCGATCCAGACCGGGGGAGCGTTACGTCGCGCGAGCCGGGTGATCTGTGCGCGCAGTTCGTCGAGCTTGTCCACCTCCTCATCCCACCACGCGCCTGCGCCAGAACGGAAGACGATCCCGGCGAACCTGAGCGGATCGTGCATTGATCTGAGTGGAATGGCCTAGGGCTGCCATGGGGTGCGGTGGTGGGATGGAGGTACCCGGCGGCGGGGCCGATCCGCCCCGCCCATTCCCTCATCCGACCCATCGGAATCGCATCATGTCGCTTGACTCGTACGTCACGCTCGGCCGCTCGGGGCTGAGGATCAGTCCGTTCACTCTCGGCACCATGACCTTCGGCGAGGACCACGGCTGGGGAACCAGCCCGGACGAGTCGAAGGACATCCTCGCGGCCTACCTGGAGCGCGGTGGCAACTCCATCGACACGGCCAACATCTACACCAACGGACACTCCGAGAAGATCATCGGCGACTACTTCGCCGGGAAGGGCTCGTTGCGCGACCGTGTCGTGATCGGCACGAAGTTCTTCGGCAACCTCCACGAGAAGGACCCCAACGGCGGCGGGGCCGGCCGTAAGGGGATCGTGCAACAGCTCGAGAACTCGCTGCGGCGCCTGAAGACGGACTACGTCGACATCTACTGGCTGCACAACTTCGATCCCGCGACGCCGGTCGAGGAGACCATGCGGACCCTGGACGACCTGGTGGCCGGCGGCAAGGTCCGCTACATCGGATTCTCCGACGTGCCGGCGTGGAGAACCGCAGAGGCGGCCACCCTCGCGCAGCTGCGCGGCTGGGCGCCCATCATCGCCCTGCAGCTGGAGTACTCCATGCTGGAGCGCACCTCGGAGGGCGAGCTGATCCCGTTGGCCCAGGCCAAGGGCATGGGCGTGCTGCCGTGGAGCCCACTCAAGAGCGGCTTTCTGTCCGGCAAGTACTCCAGCACCCGTACCGGACCGGTCGACACCACACGCTCGGCCATGGTCGGCACTCCGAGCCAGAGCGACTACGTCGTCATCGACGCGCTCAACGAAATCGCCGCCGAGGCCGGTGCCAGCCCGGCCGCGGTCGCCCTGAACTGGGTACACAGCCGCCCCGGCATCACCTCGACCCTGGTGGGGGCCCGGCGGCTGGCACAGCTGACGGCCAACCTCGACGCCTTCGCCGTCACCCTCACCGACGCCCAGCGCGCAATCCTCGACGACGTCTCCGCTCCTACCCTCAACTTCCCCGCTGAGAACAACCGGACGCTCGCCGCGATGCTCGCGTTCGCCGGCGCGACCGTCGACGGCCGGCACACCATCGCCTCCCCCCTGCTCCAGGCCACCCCCACCCGCTACTGACCGAACCGAAGAGACCGAGATGACACAGCAGTTCGCAGGCAAGACCGCCTCGTCACCGGTGGCGGATCCGGCATCGGACGGGCGACGGCCCTGGCCTTCGCGGCCGAGGGCGCGCTGGTGACCGTGGCAGGCCGCACCGCGCAGCCCCTCAAGGAGACCGTCCGCCTGATCGAGTCCGCCGGCGGCTTTGCCGCCACGTTGTGACAGACATGGCCCAAGAGTCCCAGGCGGAGGCCGCGGTCGAGGCCGCCGAGATCGCCATGACCAAGAGCTCGGCGCTCGAGCCGCACCGCACGGCATCCGCATCAAACGCCGTTTGCCCCGGGCTGGTCGAGACCCGTGATCGCGACGATGGACCCGAACATGGAACCCCTGGAGTCCCTCATCGTCTGGCTCTCCTCGGACAACGCGGCGTCCATCACCGGTGTCGCAACTCCCATCGACGGCGGCTACGCGGTGCCGTAACGGCCCAACTCGATCATCGAACTGCTTGCAGCACACCCACTGAACCGGTACGGCACCCACACGCTCTCGCCCGCACAACGGCGGCCGCAAAGGACCAGGGGCAACCCTGCGCGCCAGGCCGCCCAGTTACGGGCCGAGATCCGATGGGCCCGCGCCAGAGCCCTTCCCGCTGCACGCGGTACGGCGGAAACAGGGGGACCGCGCTTGGGCCCTCCTCACAGGTCCGTCGGCCGCGAACACGACACATGGAGGATGGCAACATGACCGGACGACTGCAGAACACGGTGGCGCTGGTGACCGGTGCCAGCAGCGGCATCGGCGAGGCGACCGCGCGCAGCCTTGCCGCGGAGGGCGCGGCCGTTGCCGTCCTCGGACGGCGGCATGAGCGGCTGCAGCAGTTGGCGGACAAGGTCCGGGCCGAGGGCGGGACCGCCTTCGTGGTCGAGGCCGACATCACCAACCAGCAGCAGGCTGCGGTGGCGGTGGAGAGCGTGGTGGCCGAGCTGGGCCGCCTGGACACGGTCGTCAACAACGCCGGCTTCATGGGTGTCGGGCAGGCTCTGGACTCGCCGCTCGAGGAATGGGAGCGCATGGTCGAGGTCAATGTCCAGGGGCTGCTGTACATCACCCACGCCGCGCTGCCGCGCCTGCTGCGCGCCGCCGAGGACTCCCCGCGAGGGGTCGCGGACCTGGTCAACATCAGTTCCACCGCGGGCCGGGTCGCCCGGCCCGGGACGGCCGTCTACAACCTGACGAAGTTCGGCGTCAACGGATTCACCGAGGCCTTGCGGCAGGAGGTCATGCAGAAGCGCGTTCGGGTGAGCGTGGTCGAGCCCGGAACCGTGGACACCGAGCTGAGCACGCACCTCCGCGACGGGGTGCGGCAGGCGATCGAGCGCCAGATCGAGGGCATGGAGTTGCTGCGCCCCGAGGACATCGCCGACGCGGTCTCCTACATCGTTACTCGGGACCGCCGGGTGGCCGTCAACGAGATCCTCGTGCGCGCCAGCGAGCAGACCTGGTAGCAGACTGCGCTCGCGGCTCCGGCTTCGGCCGGACGAGCCGGGAATCAGCGTGCTTCGCCTTCGGACGTCGCGACGTGCTGGAGTATGGCCGTGAGTTGGGTGAGGTCCTGACGACGGAAGTGGTCGACGAGGTGTCGTCGCACGCTGACCAAGAACACCGGCCAGGCCTGTTCGAGCCGGGCGAGCCCGGCGTCGGTCAGGACGGCGTTCCAGCCGCGCCCGTCCTGGGCGCACTTGGCGCGCTCGACCCAGCCCTGCTTCTCCAGCCGGGTGACGACGCGGGTCATCCCGCTCAGGGAGAGGTTGCAGGCGGCGGCGAGCTCGCTCATCCGTATCGCCTTCCCCGGCGCCTCGGACAGGTGCATTAGGGGCGTGTACTCGGAGAGCGGCAGCCCTGCTCCGCGCACGATGTCGGTGTCGACCGCACGTGGCAGCGCCAGCATGACGCGGCTCAGCTCACGTACGAACGCCTCCTCGCTCGGGTCGAGGGGCTTCGATGACTGCTGGTCGGAGGGCATTCCCTCACTGTAGCTCCTTGACGGGTCAAGGAGCTCGAGCTGTGCGTCGACCTCGTTCCCGCACTCCCACGCCCACGCCCGCCACTCCTTGACATGTCAAGCAGTTCTCATATGTACTTCACCCGTCAAGCAGTTACTTGACCGAGCAAGCATCGGTCGGGGCTGTTCAGGAAGAACGGAGAGGGCCACCATGACCAAGATCGGCATCATCCTCGGAAGCACCCGCCCGGGACGGAACGGCGAGGCCGTCGCCCACTGGGTGCACGAGAACGCCGCCCGGCGCACCGACGCCGAGTTCGAGCTCGTCGACCTGCTGGACTTCAAGCTCCCGCTGCTCGACGAGGCGTACCCGCCGTCGATGGGCCGGTACGCCCAGCCGCACACCCAGTCCTGGGCGGACAAGATCGCCTCCTTCGACGGCTTCGTGATCGTCACACCCGAGTACAACCGCTCGGTGCCCGGAGCGCTGAAGAACGCCATCGACTTCCTCTACGCCGAGTGGACCAACAAGGCCGTCGGCTTCGTCAGCTACGGCGCGACCGGCGGCACCCGCGCCGTGGAGCACCTGCGCCTGATCGCCGGCGAACTCCAGATGGCCGACGTGCGCTCCCAAGTCGCCCTCTCCCTCTTCAACGACTTCGAGAACTTCAGCACCTTCAAGCCCATCGACGCCCAGCGCGACGCCCTCACCGCCACGCTCGACCAGGTCATCGCCTGGACCGACGCCCTAGCCCCGCTGCGCACCAACTGACCGCGCGCCCCGACGACTCGTCCACCAGGAGTTCCGCATGACCTCCAAGAAACCTCCCGAGGCCGCATCCGCCCCCACGCCGAGCAGGCGCAGGGCGATCGGCGCCATCACCGGCCTCGGTACCGCCGCGGCCCTCGCCACCGTCGCCGCCCCGGCCGAGGCGCAGAGCCAGGGATCACACGGTGCCTCGTCCGGCTCTCGCCTCTCGCCGCGACAGGTCGTCGCGGCGTTCTACGCCAGCTACAACGGGGACCTGGCCGCCGGCTTCGAGCGGTACATCTCGAAGGACCTCGTGCTCCACGGTTTCGACGGCCCCAACGAACGCTCGGCCTGGGTCACGGGCGACCTCGAACTGAAGGCATCGCTCACCGGCTACCGCCTGGACGTGCTCGACCAGATCGCGGAGGGCACCAAGGTCGTCACCCGCTGGAGCCTCGGCGGCGTCCACACAGGGACAATCCTGGGAATCCCCCCGTCCGGCCGCGAGGTCCACCTCAGCGGCATCTCCATCGACCGTGTGATGGACGGCCAGTCCGTCGAGCACTGGTCGGAGGGCAACTTCGGCAGGTTCCTCCAGATACTCCGCGGCGAGACTCCCTGACACGCCGCCATCCACCAAGTCCTGTGCGGGGAAAGCGCAGGACGTCCTCGAAGAACTGACCGGGAGGCAACACATGAGGGAGTCCATCAGCCGACGCAGGGTGGTCGGCGGCGCTCTCGCCGGGAGCGCCCTGGCGCTCGCGTCCGGGAGCCCGTCCTTCGCCGCGAACGGCGGACCGGCGAAGGGCATGGTGAAGGCGTTCTACGAGAGTTACGGCCTGCGAGACCTTCCGACGTCCTGGGACCGCTACATCCACCCGGACGCCGTGATGCACGTCCCCGGCTTCGACCGGCAGTCCTGGCTGGAGTTCGACAGCAAGCTGGTCGCGGCGTTCGACGACCTCACCATCACGGTGTTCGACCAGCTCGCCGAGGGCGACAAGGTGGCGACCCGCTGGCTCCTGGGCGGACACCACACAGGACAGTTCCTCGATATCCCCGCGTCCGGACGGTACGCGTCCTTCACCGCGACCACTTTCGACCGGGTCGAGCAGCAGAAGATCATCGAGCACTGGTCCGACGCGGACTTCACGGCCTTCCTCCAGAAGCTGGCCGCGTAGCGCCGCAGCACGATCACCGGTGGGCGCCGTCCACCCTGGACGGCGCCACCCAGGCAACCGTCCCCACCACCAGCACGCGTTCCCACCCCTCAGCGAGTATTCCTACTCATCACCACGGAGGCCATCCATGCGTATCCGTCAGCTCTCCGCCGCTCTCGCAGCCGCCACCGCCGTCCTCACCGTCGGGCTGTTCGCCGGGCCGGCATCGGCGTACGGGCCCACCACGCGCCACAACGGTGAACCCGCGTGCGAGACGGGCGCCGTCTGCGTCTACGAATCGGCCTCGTTCGAGGGAGCGACGGTCTGGTACCGGGGCGAAAGCCTGGGTACCGACTGCGTCACCCTTCCGTTCGGCGCCCACGGCGACATCAACGCCACCTCGAAGAAGCTCCTCCACTTCGCCACCGCCGACTGCACCGGCTACGGCCTTACCGAACCGGCGGGGGGCATGCACACCTGGCCAGCGTCGGCCACGCACAGCTTCCGCGTCAGCTCCTGAACCACCCCCGCCAAGCACCGCCCCCAGTCCGGCCGTTCGTCGTCTGCCGTCGGCCCCCTGACTCGCGCCACCACCGGCGTGAGCCGGCTTCACCCCGATGTGCACCCGACGTACACCGGGGGTGCCGTGAATTAGGCGGAAGCCTGAACAAGGGAGACACCTGATGGGCACGACAAGTGTCGCCTGGTCGGGAGGGCTGACGGCGTGTCGGTTGACCCGGCCAGCACGGCCCTCGACGGTGACAGCGCGAGGAACGCGATCGTTTCGCCGCACGGGCTCAGCCCCAGTTGCTGGACCACCTTGCCGCGCTGGCCACGGATCGGGTCCGCGAGGGCGGGCTGCGGCTGATGGGTGAGGGC
This sequence comes from Streptomyces sp. NPDC051020, assembly GCF_040683105.1. Classification (NCBI taxonomy): domain Bacteria; kingdom Bacillati; phylum Actinomycetota; class Actinomycetes; order Kitasatosporales; family Streptomycetaceae; genus Streptomyces; species Streptomyces sp. NPDC051020. The sequence continues at coordinate 11,110 of NZ_JBFBCG010000123.1, forward strand.
GGTCTGCCGCCGAAACTCGCCCAGCACCTGATGCAGTCCGCCCTGGAGGCCGAGATGGACCTGCACCTGACCGCTGAGGTGGAGCGGGTCGGCGGGCGCCGGGTCGCGTGGGATCAGACCTGCTGTCGTCGGTGTACCGGGACATCGTGGAGGTGGTGGCGGATGCACCAGGGCCGGTCCGCGCCAAGCAGATCGTGCCGAGGGTCGGGCTTCCGGCCGAGACGGGGAAGATCGAGGGCAGTCGCAGCTGAAGCGGCTGGTGGAGCGGGCTGGCTGGAGGAGGACACCCCGGGACTGTTCACGGTCGCCCGCCGCCGGACAGGCGTTTCGCCCAACTCCCCCTGAAAGAAGGGCTCTTCCGCCTACATTCGAAGGTGCGACCCATGTCGGATGCAGGACGGGAAGAGCCCTGGAGATGAAACCGTACGACACTCATGCCACCTCTGCCCCTTTGCCCGCTCGGCCAGAACCCCGCCGATCGCCAGGTGCCATGATGCGTCGGTCATCACCACCAGGAAGATCGAGGAAGACGCCATGCTGCACCTGTTGTTGCTCCGCTACACCGTCTCGGAGCAGGCCGCTGAGCCCTTCATCAAGGCCCACGTCGCCTACCTCGACCGGCACCACGGCAACGGAACGTTCCTGGTCTCCGGCCAGACCGACCCGACCTCGACCGGCGGCGCCATCCTCGCCCACGGCGTCGACCGGACCACGATCGAGGAGATCACCGCGCAGGACCCGTTCGTCACCGGTGGCGTCGCGGAGTACACCATCACGACCATCACCCCCGGCCGAGTACACCCCGACCTCGTCGGCGTGCTGACGCCGGAGAGCTGAACCAGCCCCCGTTCGAGGGGCGAAAAGTCATACCACACAAGGTGATCAGCTGTTTGCACACAGGGAGATCAACTGACCGCTCCCCCGGACGTCCTATTGTCCGTGGACATGGATCTTGCGTCAGTGGCGTGTGTAGGGGGCCACGAGCATCGCCGAGGCGAAGGCTCGCCGCTTGATCTCCTGCAGGGTCCGGGCAGGCGGCGTGCTGCCGTCGAAGGAGGTGGGGATCGGTTCGTGGAGCGCGT
>NZ_JBFBCG010000124.1:0-11868 GCF_040683105.1 Streptomyces sp. NPDC051020
GTGGCGACGACGGCGTAGCCCAGCTCGCGGTAGGCGCTGACGAGCGCGCCTCCGATGCCCTGCGATGCGCCGGTGATGACCGCGACCTTCTGACCCGGGTTGCTCATGAAATGACCTTTTCGATGGGAGGGTATTGCCGACCGATCACTAGCCGAACGGTCGCCTACCAAAGCTAGACGACCGGTCGGCGGGTGTCAAAGGGGATGGCAGCGTCCGCCTCGTCCGCGATCTGCGCTTCCCGCCGTGGAACGCGAGGGTGTAGGTGTTCACTCCGTCCGGCCGGTACACGGTCCGGCCGGCCGTTCCCCCGGGCTCCAGTCCCGGCCTGCTGGGGGCATCGGCTCGACCGCAGGGTGCGGGAGGGGCTGGTGCCGAGAGGTCGTCATGTACGGTTCCTTCGGTCAGAGTTGGGGTTCCCCAAACACTCCGCGCGAGCGGTTCGGCTCATCCAGCCTGGCCGATTCTGTGGCCGGACTTCGCCCTGACCGGCGGGTCGACCGCGTGAGCGGACATCTCTACGGACACGTACGGACAGGCGGGTGGTGATGGGGAGTTGACCCAGGTGGAGCTGCGGTGGAGGCGTCCTCCCGCGCCTGGGTCGCGGCGCCCCCAACGGCAACAAGCGATCTCGGAGCTACGGGCACAGGGCCGGTACGGGCCCACCTTCTGGGAGGTGCTGCCCGGCTTCGTCGGCCTCGGCCTGACCATCGGCCTGCCGGTGGGCTTCCTCTCCTGGATGTGCGCGGAACTCGGCGTCGTCGGCCTGGTGCTGGGCCTCGCCGCGCTCGCAGCCGTCACGGTGCTCCTCGTCCGCTGGCGCCGCGCGGCCGCCCGCCGACGCGGTGGGCTCTACACCCCGGCCGAACTCGCGAGGCTCGATGACCACGGCCTGGCGGCGGCCGCCGAACGGATGCTGCTCCGGGACGGCTGGCACGTCATCGCCATGCCGGTCGCGAGGCGGCCGCGCCTGTACGCACGCGACCGCGGCGGCCGCCGGCTCGACGTGCGGTTCCACCCGGCGGACAAGGCAGCGGACGAGGACGTGCCGACCGGTCCTGCTCCGCTGCGTGAGGCGGGCCGCCCCGGGGTCGATGACCTGATCCGGGTCGTGGTCAGCAAAGGCGCGTACAGCCGCACCGATGCGCTGTGGGCCTCCCGCCAAGGCGGCGTCCACCTCCTCGACGGCCACCAACTGCAGAAGTGGGCCGCCGGGGAGTCCCTGGACGACCTGGGCCTGCCCGGCTGAAAGCTCTTTCCATGATCATGCCAAGCTCGGGCGCTGCAGCATCGCCCTCAGCCATGCGCCGCAGCCCCAGCTTGGCCTGCTTCACCTGTGGCGCCTCGGCCGATGCTCTTGCTGTCACCAGAGGCGTCCCGAAATGACAACTCACGCGTCCTCTGAGGGTAAGTGGGAGGGCGTCGGCGGCCCTACTGTTGCCTTCATCACTCCGTAGAGAAACGGTGGCCCACGGCCAACCCCCCAGCCCTTACGGATCCCTCGGCGCGACGACGGTCGACCTCCGCCGGGCCGGTGCCCTCGGGAACGGCGGCGGTGAGCTCGACCAGGAACTCCCCCATGTCGCTCCCCCTTCTCCCCCGCGGGGCCCGCCGGCCCCTCGCGACGACGCACAGAAGGCAGTTCAGCCGCCCATGTGCTCCACGGGCGCACACCCTGCCACGCGACGGCACGCACACCTTTTGGAATATTTCGAACGGTCGCCTACTTTGGCATAGGCGACCGTTCGACTAATAATCGGTCATCCTCGTCTCCCTGGAAGAAGGTCCTCATGAGCACGCAGGAAGGGCGAGCTGGCCCCGGTCATCGACACCACCTTCCCGCTGAAGGCCATCGCCGACGCCCACCGCCACCTGGAGCACGGCGGACAGGTGGGCAAGATCGTCGTCACCGTCCCCGCTGGTACGACAAGGCCGACACGCCACAAGGGTTGCCCGACTCGATGGTGACCCGTCTTTGACAGCGACCGGCGGCGGTCAAGCCACGCCCGGCCGCCCGCACCGGCTTCGCTCCACAAGCGGCACAGGCTGAGCCCACCGATTCGGACGCCGCCGAAGCCACGCCACGCTTTCGCACGACACCGCGCCCGAGGAGGCCCGGTCCATCGCGTGCCCCGTGATTCCAACGGCCCCCTTCGCAGTACCCCCCACTCAAAGGACAGGCATCACCATGCAGACCTCCGCCCACATCGGCGTCACCGGCCTCGCGGTCATGGGCCGCAACCTGGCCCGCAACTTCGCCCGGCGCGGCTACACAGTCGCCGTCCACAACCGCACCCCCGCCCGCACCCGGGCACTCATCGAGGAGTTCGGCCACGAGGGCACCTTCGTCCCGGCCGAGACGCCCGAAAAGCTTGTGGCTGCCCTCGAACGCCCTCGCCGCCTCATGATCATGGTGCAGGCGGGCGCGGCGACCGACGCCGTCATCGCCGAGTTCGCCCCGCTCCTGGAGCCCGGCGACATGATCATCGACGGTGGCAACGCACACTTCGCCGATACCCGTCGCCGCGAGGCTCAACTGCGTGAGAGCGGCATCCACTTCGTCGGCGCGGGCGTCTCCGGCGGCGAGGAGGGTGCACTCAACGGTCCGTCGATCATGCCCGGCGGGTCGGCCGAGTCGTACGCCGTGCTCGGCCCGATGTTCGAGACCATCAGTGCGAAGGTCGACGGTGAGCCGATGAGCACCCACATCGGCACCGACGGCGCCGGGCACTTCGTCAAGATGGTCCACAACGGCATCGAGTACGCCGACATGCAGCTCATCGCCGAGGCGTACGACCTGCTGCGGCAGGTCGCGGGATACACCCCGGCAGAGATCGCGGACATCTTCCGTACCTGGAACCAGGGGCGGCTGAACTCGTACCTGATCGAGATCACCGCCGAAGTCCTCGCTCACAGGGACGCTGCCACCGGCAAGCCGTTCATCGACGTCGTCGTCGACGGCGCCGGGCAGAAGGGCACCGGCCGCTGGACCGTGCAGACCGCCCTCGACCTCGGCTCGCCGGTCACCGCCATCGCCCAGGCCACCTTCGCCCGCGCCGCCTCCGGCCAGTCCGACCTGCGCGCCGCCTACGCGAACCTGCCCGGTGGCACCACGCCGCCACTGAGCCGCAGCGAGGCCGAGCGCTTCACCGCACAGGTGGAGCAGGCCCTGTACGCGTCGAAGGTCATCGCCTACGACCAGGGCTGGAGGATGATCAGCGACGCCGCCGCCGCACACGACTGGGACATCGATCTCGGTGCCGTCGCCTCGATCTGGCGTGCCGGCTGCATCATCCGCGCCGCCTTCCTCGACCGTATCCGCGCCGCCCACGCCGACAACACCGAACTGGTCAGCCTGCTCGCCGAGGACTCCTTTGCCCAGGAGATCGGCGATGCCCAGGTGCCGTGGCGCGAAGTCGTCGCCTCCGCTGCCCGGCGCGGCATCCCTGTCCCGGCGTTCTCCGCCGCCCTCGCCTATTACGACACCCTGCGCGCCGACCGCCTGCCCGCCGCCCTCCTGCAGGGCCAGCGCGACTACTTCGGCGCCCACACCTACCAGCGCACCGACCGCCCCGGCAACTTCCACACCCACTGGGCCGAGCCGGGCCGCCCCGAGACCAAGGCGTAACCGGTCTCACCTGGACCGAACCGCCACGCGACACGAAACCGAGCAGGGAGCTCTGACCAGAAGTGAGCACACGACTGTCCGTATCGGACTTCGAGTGGACCGAGTTGGACCAACGGGCCGTGGACACCGCCCGCATCCTGGCCGCGGACGCTGTACAGAAGGTCGGCAACGGCCATCCCGGTACGGCCATGAGCCTGGCGCCCGCCGCGTACACCCTCTTCCAGAAGGTGATGCGGCACGACCCGGCCGACCCGGAGTGGGCCGGGCGCGACCGTTTCGTGCTCTCCGCCGGGCACTCGTCCCTGACCCTCTACACCCAGCTGTACCTGGGGGGCTTCGGGCTCGAACTGGACGATCTGAAGGCGTTCCGCACGTGGGGTTCGAAGACCCCGGGGCACCCGGAGTACGGCCACACCGCGGGTGTGGAGACGACGACCGGCCCGCTGGGCCAGGGTGTCGCCAACGCCGTGGGCATGGCGATGGCCGCCCGCTACGAGCGCGGTCTGTTCGACCCGAAGGCGGCCCCCGGCACCTCCCCGTTCGACCACCGCGTCTACGTGATCGCCGGTGACGGCTGCCTCCAGGAGGGCATCTCCGCCGAGGCGTCCTCGCTTGCCGGTCACCAGAGGCTGGGCAACCTGATCCTGCTGTGGGACGACAACCACATCTCGATCGAGGGCGACACCGAGGCCGCCGTGTCCGAGGACACGATGAAGCGGTACGAGGCGTACGGCTGGCACGTCCAGCGGGTCGAGGCACAGGCGAACGGCGACCTGGACCCGGCCGCCCTGTTCGCGGCGATCAAGGCCGCCGAGGCCGAGACCGAGCGTCCGTCGTTCATCGCGATGCGCTCGATCATCGCCTGGCCCGCCCCGAACGCGCAGAACACCGAGGCCGCGCACGGCTCGGCCCTGGGCGATGAGGAGATCGCGGCCACCAAGCGCGTCCTCGGCTTCGACCCGGAGCAGACCTTCGAGGTCACCGACAAGGTCATCGGTCACACCCGCGCGCTCGGCGAACGTGGCCGTGAGGCCCGCGCCGCGTGGGAGAAGTCCCTCGCCGAGTGGCGTACGGCCAACCCGGAGCGGGCGACAGAGTTCGACCGTATCCAGGCGAACGAACTGCCCGAGGGCTGGGAGGCGAAGATCCCGGTGTTCGAGGTATGCAAGAGTGTCGCCACCCGTGCCGCGTCCGGCAAGGTCCTGCAGTCGCTCGGCGCCGTCATCCCGGAGCTGTGGGGTGGCTCGGCCGACCTCGCCGGTTCCAACAACACGACGATCGACAAGACCTCGTCGTTCCTCCCCGAGGGCAACCCGCTCCCGGAGGCCGACAAGTACGGCCGCACGATCCACTTCGGCATCCGCGAGCACTCCATGGCCGCGCAGATGAACGGCATCGCGCTGCACGGCAACACCCGCATCTACGGCGGCACTTTCCTGGTCTTCTCCGACTACATGCGCAACGCGGTCCGCCTCTCGGCCCTGATGCACCTGCCGGTGACGTACGTCTGGACCCACGACTCGATCGGTCTGGGCGAGGACGGTCCGACGCACCAGCCGGTGGAGCACCTGGCCTCACTGCGCGCAATCCCCGGCCTGAACATCGTCCGCCCGGCGGACGCCAACGAGACCGCCATCGCCTGGCGCGAGATCGTCAAGCGGCACACCCGCGTGTTCGGAAAGGGCGCCCCGCACGGCCTCGCGCTGACCCGTCAGGGTGTGCCGACGTACGAGCCCAACGAGGACACCGCCAAGGGCGGCTACGTCCTGCTCGACGCCGAAGGCGGCGACACCCAGGTCGTGCTGATCGGCACGGGCTCCGAGGTGCACCTGGCCGTCGAGGCCCGCGAGCAGCTCCAGGCCGCCGGCATCCCGACCCGCGTGGTCTCGATGCCGTCCGTCGAGTGGTTCGAGGAGCAGGACCAGGCGTACAAGGACAGTGTTCTGCCGCCGTCGGTGGAAGCGCGGGTCGCCGTCGAGGCCGGCATCGGTCTCACCTGGCACAAGTACGTCGGAGACGTCGGCCGGATCGTCTCGCTGGAGCACTTCGGTGCCTCGGCCGACGCCAAGGTCCTCTTCCGCGAGTTCGGCTTCACCGCGGACAACGTCGCCGCGCAGGCTCGGGAATCCCTGGCCGCCGCCCGCGCCTGATCAGTACGACTCAGTAGACCCGAAAGAAGCTGAACACCGTGAGCAACGCCGTTGACCCCCTCAAGTCTCTTTCCGGCGAAGGCGTTTCCATCTGGCTGGACGACCTGTCCCGCAAGCGTATCGAGTCCGGCAACCTCGCCGAGATCGTCGAGAGCAGGCACGTCGTGGGCGTCACGACGAACCCCTCGATCTTCCTGGCCGCCATCGGCTCCGGCGAGGGGTACGAGAACCAGCTCGCCGACCTCGCCGTGCGCAGTGCGACCGTCGACGAGGCCGTCCGCATGATGACCACGGCCGATGTCCGCGCCGCCGCCGACATCCTGCGCCCGGTGTACGACGCGACGGGCGGCAGTGACGGCCGCGTGTCGATCGAGGTCGACCCGCGCCTGGCCCACAACACGGTGGCCACCATCGCCGAGGCCAAGCAGCTTGCCTGGCGCCGAAGTTCTTCCCCCAGGTCGTCCAGCAGCTCAAGAAGCACGGCCTCGCCGACGCCCCCGAGGGTTCCTGGCGCCGCGCGGTCATCGAGAAGCCCTTCGGTCACGACATCACGTCGGCCAAGGAGCTGAACCGGATCGTCCACGACGTCTTCGCGCCCGAGCAGGTCTTCCGGGTCGACCACTACCTGGGCAAGGAGACCGTCCAGAACATCCTGGCGCTCCGCTTCGCCAACCAGATGTACGAGCCGATCTGGAACCGCGGTTACGTCGACCACGTGCAGATCACGATGGCCGAGGACATCGGCATCGGCGGCCGCGCCGGCTACTACGACGGCATCGGCGCCGCCCGCGACGTCATCCAGAACCACCTGCTCCAGCTGATGGCCCTCACTGCCATGGAGGAGCCCGCCGCGTTCGACACCGAGTCGCTCGTGACGGAGAAGCTCAAGGTCCTCAAGTCCGTTCGGCTGCCCACCGACCTGGCGAAGTCCACGGTGCGTGCCCAGTACGCCCAGGGCTGGCAGGGCGGCGAGAGCGTGCGCGGATATCTGGAGGAGGACGGCATCGCTCCGTCCTCGATCACGGGGACGTACGCGGCGATCAAGTTGGAGATCGACAACCGCCGCTGGGCGGGTGTCCCCATCTACCTGCGTACCGGCAAGCGCCTGGGCCGCCGCGTCACCGAGATCGCGATCGTCTTCCAGCAGGCGCCCCACTCGCCGTTCGACCCTTCGGCCACGACGGAGCTCGGCGAGAACGCCCTGGTGATCCGGGTCCAGCCTGATGAGGGAGTGACCATGAGGTTCGGCTCCAAGGTGCCCGGCACCTCGATGGAGATCCGGGACGTGACCATGGACTTCGCCTACGGAGAGTCCTTCATGGAGTCCAGCCCCGAAGCATACGAACGCCTGATCCTCGATGTGCTGCTGGGTGACGCCAACCTCTTCCCCCGCACGGAAGAGGTGGAGGAGTCCTGGCGCATCCTCGACCCCGTCGAGGAGCACTGGAAGACGCACGGCAAGCCCGCCCAGTACACCTCGGGCAGCTGGGGCCCGAAGGAAGCGGACGAGATACTCGCACGAGACGGACGGAACTGGCGCAGGCCATGAAGATCGACCTGACTGACACCACGGCAAGCAAGATCAACAAGGCGCTCGCGCAAGGGCGCCGGGCCATCGGGACGCCCGCCGTGGGCATGGTCCTCACGATGGTTGTCGTCACCGACGAGGAGAACGCTCACGACGCCCTCAAAGCTGCCGAGGAGGCCTCGCGCGAGCACCCCTCGCGCACCCTCGTCGTCATCGAGCACGCCGCCCGCTCCCCGCGCGACCGGCAGGGCAACCGTCTCGATGCAGAGGTGAGGGTCGGCGCCGACGCGGGGACCGGCGAGACCGTTCTGCTGCGGCCGTACGGCGAGATCACCGACTTCATCGACTCCGCAGTGCTGCCGCTGCTGCTGCCTGACGCGCCGGTCGTCGTCTGGTGGCCGGTCGACGCCCCCGACACTCCCACCGAGGACCCGCTGGGAGCACTGGCGCAGCGCCGGATCACCGACCTGTACGCCGTCGAGCAGTCCCGCCCGGTCCTTGAAGCGCGCGCACACTCCTATGCGCCCGGGGACACCGACCTCGCCTGGACCCGCCTCACACCATGGCGCTCGACTCTGGCAGCTGCCCTGGACCAAGCCAGGATCGAGGTGGTCTCGGCGGCGGTGGAGAGCGAGGCCGGCAACCCGAGCGCGGAACTGCTGGCCCGCTGGATCGAAGCCCGCCTGAACGTTCCGGTCGAGCGGATCGTCAGCGCAGGACCGGTCATTACGGCAGTGCGCCTGGGGACCGGATGCGGCGACATCGCCATCAGCCGCCCCGAGGGCCCGCTGGCCACGCTGTCCATCCCAGGGCAGCCGACACGCTCCTTCGCTCTGAAGGTCCGCACCACTGCTGAACTGATCGCCGAGGAGCTCCGGCACCTCGGCGCCGACGAGATGCACGCCGTCGCCCTTCGGGGCGCAGACGCCGAGGAGAACCCCGCTCATGTCTGATTCCCCCAGGCTCAACCAGCTGCCCGAGTGGACGGCCCTCGGCAAGCACCGCGAGCAGCTGGGCGACACCCATCTGCGGGAGCTGTTCGCCGCCGCCCCGGAGCGCGGCTCCGCCTACACCCTGCGGGTCGGCGACCTGTATCTGGACTACTCCAAGCACCTGGTGACCGACGAGACGCTCCGACTGCTGCGCGAGCTCGCCGCGGCCACCGGCGTGGCCGAGCTGAGGGACGCGATGTTCCGCGGCGAGAAGATCAACACCACCGAGGACCGGGCCGTCCTCCACACCGCGCTGCGCGCCCCGCGCGAGGCCGTGATCGACGCTGACGGCGAGAACGTCGTCCCCGGTGTGCACGCCGTGCTCGACAAGATGTCCGCCTTCGCCGAAACGGTGCGCGCCGGCGAGTGGACCGGACACACCGGCAAGCCGGTGAAGAACATCGTCAACATCGGCATCGGCGGCTCCGACCTCGGCCCCGCAATGGCGTACGAGGTCCTGCGCTCCTGCACCCGGCGGGATCTGACGTTCCGTTTCGTCTCCAACGTCGACGGCGCCGACCTGCACGAGGCCATCCACGACCTCGACCCGGCCGAGACGCTCTTCATCATCGCCTCGAAGACCTTCACCACCATCGAGACGATCAGCAACGCCACCTCCGCCCGAGAGTGGCTCCTCGCCGGTCTGGGGGCCGGTCAGGAGGCCGTCGCCAAGCACTTCGTGGCCCTGTCGACCAACGCCGGCAAGGTCCAGGACTTCGGCATCGACACGGCCAACATGTTTGAGTTCTGGGACTGGGTCGGCGGCCGCTACTCCTACGCCTCCGCCATCGGACTCTCCCTGGTGATCGCCATCGGCCCGGACCGCTTCCGCGAGATGCTCGACGGCTTCCACCTCGTCGACGAGCACTTCCGCACTACCCCTGCCGAGAAGAACGCTCCACTGCTGCTCGGCCTCCTCGGCGTCTGGTACAGCGCCTTCTTCGACGCCCAGTCGCATGCCGTGCTGCCGTACTCGCACTACCTGTCGAAGTTCACCGCGTACCTCCAGCAGCTCGACATGGAGTCCAACGGCAAGTCCGTGGACCGCGAGGGCCGGCCCGTCGACTGGCACACCGGACCGGTCGTCTGGGGCACACCGGGCACCAACGGGCAGCACGCGTACTACCAGCTGATTCACCAGGGCACCAAGGTCATCCCGGCCGACTTCATCGGCTTCGCCGAGCCCGTCGCCGACCTGCTGCCCGGCCTGGTCGCCCAGCACGACCTGCTGATGGCCAACTTCTTCGCCCAGACCCAGGCGCTGGCCTTCGGCAAGACGCCGGACGAGGTGCGCGCCGAGGGCGTGGCCGAGGAGCTCGTCCCGCACAAGACCTTCAAGGGCAACCACCCCACCACCACGATCCTGGCGAAGGAGCTCACACCCTCCGTCCTCGGCCAGCTGATCGCGCTCTACGAGCACAAGGTCTTCGTCCAGGGCGCGGTCTGGAACATCAACTCCTTCGACCAGTGGGGCGTCGAGCTCGGCAAGGTCCTCGCCAAGAAGATCGAACCGGTGCTGGCCGAGGGCGACGGAGGCGATGTGCCCGGCCTCTCCCCGTCCACTGCCGCGCTCGTCGCCGCCTACCGCGACGCGCGAGGACGTTGACGCACGTCCGCCCGGCATCCCTGCCGTGGTCAAGCCGGCCAGAGCTCGGAACGGCGCATCCTCCCGCCTCGGTGAACCGGTCGGGAGGATGCTGCAGACCTGCGGTCCGGACTGGTCGCCGGCCACAGACCGGCTGCACCATCCGCTTCCGGCTCGCCCCGCCGCACCGCGGCCACATACCGCATGGCCCGGGCACGATCACCGGTGCCCGTCGGCATGGACATCCCTACACCGCTCACGAAGGAAGTGATCTCATGGGCGAACTCGTTCTGGTGCGCCACGGCGAGACCGAATGGACGCTGTCACGACAACACACCAGCTCCACCGACCTGCCGCTCACGGCAAACGGAGAGCGGCAGGCGCGGGCGATCGCACCCCTGCTTTCCAACCGACGCATCGCGCTGGTGCTCACCAGCCCCCTTCAACGAGCCGTACGCACTGCGGACCTCGCAGGGCTACAGCATCACGAAGTCGAACCCGACCTCCGCGAGTGGGAGTACGGCAGTTATGAGGGCATCACGACCGCAGAGATACATCGCACCCGGCCCGGGTGGAATCTGTGGTCGGACGGAGTGCCGCCGGGCCCCGACGGTCGTTCCGGGGAGAGCCCGGAGCAGGTGGGCGCTCGCGCCGACCACCTACTGGCACGCATCGGTGGGCTCCTCGAGGACGACTCCGACGGCGACGTCGTCCTGGTGGCGCACGGCCACTTCCTGAGAGTCCTGACCGCTCGCCGGCTCGGGCTACCGGCCTCCGCCGGCGCGCTCTTCCTGCTCGACACCGCGACCGTCAGCTCGCTGGGCATCGAGCGCGGACGCCCAGTGGTCACCTCATGGAACGCACGCGCCGCCGTCCAAACCCCTCAGGCAACCACGGCAAGGGTGGAGTCCGGCTGACCCTCGCATCCACCGGATGGGCAACCTCTACGACTCCCGCCCCATACAGGCTTCCAGGTTGTGCGGATCTCTGATCAGGCAGTTCGGGCACAACGGCCGCTGACAAGTACCGTCACCTGATCCACGAGCGCGGCATCGCCCGAGGACCGCCCACCGCCATGGCACCGCACACCGCCTCTGCTCGAAGCGCCCGGCGGGCCGGGCAAGCGCTGACCACATGCGCACCGAGCTGGTCATCGACGCGCTCGAGGCGGCCGCCCGCACCCGTGGGGGTGACCTGGCCGGGGCGGCTTTTCACAGCGACAACGGCGCTCAGTACGCCTCGAGGGACTTCGCGAAGGCATGCCACAAACTCGATGTGATCCGTCCTCGCGGAGCGGTCGGGACGAGCGCGGACGACGCCGCGGAAAGCTTCAAAGCGGCCCTGGAGCGAGAGACCCTGCAGGGCCGAAAACGCTGGCCAGGAGTACGCGAGGCCCGCCTCGCGGCCTTCCGGCGGATCACCCGCTACAACACCGGGAGGCGCACACCTTTGACAGTTCTCGACCGGTCGTCTACTTTCAGATAGGCGACCGGTCGATTAGAGGCCGACCGGACGATTATCCATACACCCACCTGAAACGGAGACCTCCTGTGTCCACTCCCGTGAAGCTCGCAATCGTCTACTACTCCTCCACCGGCACCATTACCGAGATCGCCAAGGAGCTCCACGACGCCGGCATCAAGGCCGGTGCGGAAGTCCGCCTGGTCAAGGCCGCCGAGCTCGCTCCGCAGGCCGCCATCGAGTCCAACCCGGCCTGGGCCGCAAACCACACCGCCACCGGCGGCACGCCCCACGCGACCCCCGAGGACATCGAGTGGGCCGACGCCGTCATCTTCGGCACCCCCACCCGCTTCGGGAACGTCTCCGCACAGCTCAAGCAGTTCATCGACACCCTCGGCGGCCTGTGGGCCCAGGGCAAGCTCGCCGACAAGATCTACAGCGGCTTCGTCTCCAGCGCCACCGCGCACGCCGGCCAGGAATCCACCCTCCTCGCCCTCTACAACTCGATCCACCACTTCGGCGGCATC
>NZ_JBFBCG010000125.1:0-11862 GCF_040683105.1 Streptomyces sp. NPDC051020
CCCGAGGATGACGACGTAGCCGTCGCCTTGTCCGGCATTTGCCCATGTGGGGGACTCGAACACCTTCTTGGGCGAGCCAGAGGTTTTATCTCAAGGTTAGTGCGTTGTGGCAAAGGGAGTCCCTGTTCGATGAGCAGGGGCTTCTTCGTGCTCGGAGCATGACCGCGGAGGGGTAGGGGCAGGCAGCGGACGGCTTGTTGTTGATCGAGGAGGGTGCGATGCCGTCGGTGCTGGGGTTGATGGAGCGGCGTGAGGCGTGGGCGAGGCAGGAGCTGGAGTCCTGGACGGAGGTTCTGGAGCAGGCTCAGGCGGAGGTGGATGCCGCGCGGGAGCGTGTCGAGCGGGTCCGGGTGGGGCGGGAGGAGCTCGTGTCGGTGCTGGCCGAGGAGAGCGCGGTGGATGTGTCGGGTTTTGTGGCGTCTGGTGGTGAGGTGGCTGCCGCTGTGGGGTCGAGCGGCTCCGGCGCGGGGTATGACGAGCGGCCGCCGGTGTGGCGGTCGGGCATGGGTGAGGAGGTGCTCAGCGGCCTGTATCGGGAGGTGTTCGCCGCGGTGGTGGCCGGGTCGGGGCCGGTGAGCGGGGTGGAGCTGGCGCGGGCGGTGGGCCGGGAGGCGGACAGCAAGAACGAGGTGGAGAAGATTCGACACCGTGCCTACGCGCTGGAGAAGCGGGGCTGGCTGCTGCGGGAGAAGAAGGGACGGTTCATGCCCGCGCCCGGGGCAGTCGGCCGGGACGCTTCTCCGGCCAGCGCGGGGCGTCGCCGGCCATCCGGCGCGACAGCCTGATCACGGCTGCCCACCACACCATCTGCTGGTGGTGATCGGGGCGGCGTTCGTGGTCGCGGTTGAGGCGGCGTGAGCGGGACAGCCAGCTCAGCGTTCGCTCCACCACCCACCTGCGGGCCAGTACGACAAATCCGCGTTGCCCGTCGGAGCGGCGCACGACCTCGATCCGGACTCCGTGCCGGGCGAACGCCTTGGCCAGGGTCGGACCCTGGTAGGCGCTGTCGGCCCAGACCAGTTTCAGCAGCCGGCCCGGATCGGGCTCGACCTGCGTCGCTTCATGTCCGTACGCACCGTGGGCGAGCTCGTCGCCCTCGTCGCCGAGGGCCTGGGGCACGCAGCGGAATCGGCGGGCTGACGGATGCTGTCGCCTCGGTCAGCCCGCGGGCTCGGCGGCGTACGTCGTTCCGACCTGCTGGAAGCCCACCCGCGAGTAGACGCGCGCGACCGCGTCGTTCTGGGCGGAGAGCAGGACGGTCCGCACGCCAGCCTCGTCGTGCGCGTGCCGCACCAGCAGTGCGGTGAGGGCGCCGGCCAGCCCGCGGAGCCGGGCCGACGGCAGGGTCGCGACGGCCACGATCTCTGCGTACTCGCCCATGGGCTGGTAGCTGCCGACAGCGACGACGCCTTCCGTGGGGTCCTCGGCGACGGCGGTGACCGTCAGTCCGCGCCGTGCGCGGTCGTTGAGGTGGGCGGCCATCTCGGGGTCGAGCTTGCCCTCGAAGGCGTCCCGTTCGGCGGCGCCCTCCGGTCCGGCTTCGGTGCCTCCGGCCGTAAAGGCGACATCGGCTGTCGCGCGCCCGGCGAGCAGGGCCGCGTCGCCGGCCGCCACGACGCGGAGGGTGACTCCGTCGATCACGGTGGCGGCCACGTCCGCAGCTTCGGCCCGCATAAGCGCGTGGGAGCTGAGGTCCAGTCCATGGGCCGCGACGAGCCCGGCGAGCTCGGGGTGGTCCTCGTGCACCCACTCGATCCCGAAGTCGACGCCGCGCTCGGCGCAGGCGGCCGTGAGCGTGTCGAGATCACCGGCGGTGATCGGGGTGCGGCTGCCCACGGTCGGCCGCGCGTAGTACGGCCATGGCGAGCGCGACACGAAAAGCGTGAACGGCCCGACCTCCACCGGGTCGCAGTCGGGACGCGGCGCGGCGTCGAGGTAGGTGTTGAGATCGGCCACCGCAGCCTGTATTTCGAGGTCTTGAGTCATGGGGGGTGACTATACAAGACCAGCGCGGATGCCCAGGTCGGAGGCGGGTCTGTACGTGAGTGGTGTAACTCCCGAGCTGGAAGCGACAGTTGATGACTGACGTGACGAGTGACATCGAGGCCGGGGAGGCCGCCGTGGAGGCGACAAACGCTGTGGATGACGGGCTGGTCGCCGAGTTGGTGTCCCGGGCTCAGGCCGGCGGGGTGAAACTCACCGGAGAGGGCGGCCTGCTGCAGCAGCTGACCCAGCGGGTGCTGGAGTCCGCGCTGGAGGGCGAGCTCACCGATCATCTGGGGCACGAGCCCGGGGAGCGGGCCGAGGGCGGCCGGGACAACTACCGCAACGGTCACCGGTCCAAGACGGTGACCACCGAGGCCGGTCCCGTGGAGATCACGGTGCCGCGGGACCGGGCCGGGACGTTCGAGCCGCAGCTGGTCAAGAAGCGGCAGCGGCGTTTGGGCGGGGTGGACGAGATGGTGCTGTCGCTGTCGGCGAAGGGGTTGACGCACGGGGAGATCTCCGCGCATCTGGCCGAGGTGTACGGCACAGAGATCTCCAAGTCCACGATCTCCACGATCACCGACAGTGTGATGACCGGCATGGCCGAATGGCAGAACCGGCCGCTGGATCGCGTCTACCCGGTCGTCTTCATTGACTGTGTGAACGTGAAGGTCAGGAACGGGCAGGTGGCCAACCGTCCTGTCTATATGGCCTTGGCCGTGACTGCCGAGGGGCAGCGCGACATCCTCGGTCTGTGGGTCGGGGACGGCGGCGAGGGCGCGAAGTACTGGCTTCAGGTCCTCACCGAGATCAAGAACCGCGGAGCGGACGACATTCTGATGCTGGTCTGCGACGGCCTGACCGGGCTCCCGGACGCGGTGAACACCGTCTGGCCTGCGACGATCGTCCAAACCTGCGTGGTTCACCTCTTGAGGAACAGCTTCCGTTACGCGGGCCGCCAGGACTGGGAGAAGATCGCCAAGGCGTTCAAGCCGGTCTACACCGCGCCGACCGAGGACGCGGCCCTGGAACGCTTCATGGAGTTCAGCGAGGTCTGGGGCAAGAAGTACCCGGCCATCGTCCGGCTCTGGGAGACGGCCTGGGCCGAGTTCGTTCCCTTCCTCCAGTTCGACGTGGAGATCCGCAAGATCGTGTGCACGACGGATGAAATCGGCAAGAGGTTGAGCCGAATTCGTACGCCTTTCTGGTTCGGTGCGGACCGTTGCGCTGTTGCGGCGCCCGGAGCCGGGGTCAGGGCTGGCCGCAGGCCACCGCGAAGCGGCTCAGCCTTGGCTCCGGCGAGGACGCCGCAATCGTCGTGCGGCCGTGGTGGACCTGCCGGGGCCGTGCGGCTGCCAGTGCGCCACGAGGGTCGCGTAGGCGCGCTCCTGCTGTTCGATGATCTCCCGTTCGTGGCGCCGTAGTTCGCGGTTGTTGTAGTCGTAGCCCTTCCCACGCCGGGCGACAGCGCGTGGTGCTCCGGCCTGCAACTCCAGCTTGCGTTGCTTGAAGGCGACCAGGCTCGGGCGGGCGAACGCGTAGTCCTGCTCCTTGATGATCAGGTGCCAGCACAGGACGGTCATCTTCCGGGCCGTGGCCACGATCGCAACCTGCACCCCGCGACGAGCCTTGATCCGCTGGTGGAAGGCCCGCAGCGGCCCCGGGACACGTGAGGCCACCCACGCCGCCTCGACGAGCATCCCGCGCACCTGCGCGCGGCCGGACTTGGTGATCCTGCCGTGGGCGGCGGGCTGGTGCACGCTCGGGTTGAGGCCGAAGTAGGCGACCAACTTGTCCGCCGAGGCGAAGCGGGTGAAGTCGCCGACCGCGGCCCGGATCGACACAGCGACGGCGACGTCGATGCCGGGGACGGTCATCAGCCGCCGCACCGCCGGGTCACTCAGCCCCTCGGTGGCCAGCTCCCGATCGACCTCGGCGAGTTCCTCTCCGTGGAAATCCAGTTGTCGCAGCAGTGCGCCCACCGATCGGCGCTCGTCCGCGGGCAGCTCCTGGCGCTGGAGCCACAGGCGTCCACGGGTGCCGAACAGGTCGGACACCGGCGGGCGCGGCAGGAGGTTCCGGGCGGTGATCGCCTGCACCTGGTTCTTTAGGCGGGTCCGCTGGCGCACCAAGTGGGCGCGCCGGGCGACGATGCGCCGCAGCTGACGGGTGTGTTCGTCCGGTAGCCACACCGGTGGCAGGAAGTCCGCCGCCAGGAGCTGGGCCAGGATCCTCGCGTCCACCTTGTCGGTCTTGACTTTCGCCTCGGCGATCGCTCGCGTCTTCATCGGGTTGGACACCACCACCCGGGCGACCCGCGGGGCGATCAGTGCGACGATCGCCTCCGTGTTGCCGGTCGCCTCCAGGGCGACCTCGTCGTCGGGCCGCAGCGTCGTCGCCCACGCGCGCAGGCCCTCGGGCCGGCACGCGATCTGCCCGGCGTCGCTCAGCCGCCCGTCCTCGACCACCGCGACCTGAGCGAAGTCGCGGTGCACATCCATGCCGATCTTCCTGCCCATTGCCGCCTCCCTGCCATGATCGGAGAAGGGGGCCAGCTGGGCGGAGCGACATCTACGGATTCGCGCTCGCGGCGCATCCGGGCAGGTCGCAGGGGCGGCCAACTACTAACGCGGGCTCGCAGCCCATTGTGCAAGATCGGCCTGCCCATGCTGGTAACCCCGAACGCCCCTTGTCCCGGACGGTCGCACCGTACGACGAGGAACGAATCCTGTCACCGGGACCAGCCACGGGCGTCCACCGACTGTCATACCGGATACCAACGCGATCGAGAGCGTCAACGCACGCATCCGGAAAGCCGTGAGGGGCCGCGGACACTTCCCCAACGATCAAGCAGCCCTCAAATGCGTGTACTTGGCCGTGATGAGCCTGGATCCCACCGGAGCAGGCCGTAAACGCTGGACCATGCGCTGGAAGGCCGCGCTCCAGGCCTTCGACATCACCTTCGACAGACGACTCACCGCCGGACGACGCTAAAGATTTCCGAACGAGTTCCACCGTTCGCTACACAGACCCCATCCTCGCCGACCGGCCCGAGTGCTACCTCTACTCGCCCGTGCTCGGATGCGTCATCACCAGCGTTCCCCGCCAGGACATCACCCGTCACTATTCCGCCCGCCAGGCCCTGCGCCTTCTGCACGAGGGCCGCGGTGCGCGAACTCTTCCTCAAAGGCGGCGACTTCGGGGCCTTGGACGAGGTGGCCGGAGTGAAGGACGCGCACGACGGCGGCGATGTCGGCCGCGTCCAGGCGCGGCTGTACGACGGGTACCAGCTGGCTCATCGGGTTCCTTCCGGTCGACGCCCGTGCCGACCGGAAGGGAGGGGCGTCAGTCTTCGCCGTGGGTGGGGTGGAATCCGTACTGCAGGTAGACGGTGGTCCCGTTCGCGAGAGCGCGGGAGCAGGCGTGCAAGCGGCGAGCCATGTGCGGGTCGAGCAGGGCCTCCCACTGGTCGGGGTCGGCCAGCTTCCATGCGGTGAGCTCGTCCGGGTCGAGGTGGATCCGTCGTGCGGCCTCGGCCTGGGAGAGCACACCGCCGTCGAAGAGGAAATTCGCCAGCGGCGGCCGGCCGTCGGCCTGCTCGGGAACCCAGTCGACGGCCAGCAGTCGGCCCGGTGCGAGATCGATGCCGAGCTCCTCCTTGACCTCCCGCTGCGCAGTCCGCAACGGGTCCTCGCCCGCATCCAGGCCGCCGCCCGGGATCTCCCAGGTGGTGCGGTAGGACGGTTTGACCAGCAGGATGCGGCCCGCGCCGTCGTGGATGATCGCTCCGGCGCCGGCGATGTGCTTGGGCAAGGAGGCGTAGTACTGCGCGGGAGGCAGATTCGTGGTGCTCATGCGACGCGACGTTAGCGGCGCAGCTCACAGGGTCCGCGCGGCATCAGTGCCTTGACACAAGCTGGTGGCAAACCGGTCGGATCGTCACTCCAGTGGCGGGGGCCGGTTCTCGGCCAGCTGGTAGCCGTCGCGGCGGTGGGTGCGCCGGCAGGCGGGGCAGTGAAGGGCGGCGTCCAAGGTCTGTCCGCACCGGCATATCCAGCCGACATGGCGGGCGGGGTTGCCGATGACCAGTCCGTGAGCCGGGACGTTGCGCAGGACGACCGCGCCGACCGCGACCAGGGCGTGTGCCCCAATGGTGACACCAGGGGCGAGGATCGCGCCGGCTCCGATCGTTGCCGCGGTACCGATTGTGACGGGGCGACGGGTCCAGTCATTGGGCCCCTTGCGTCGCCTGTCCGGGGTAGTGGCGCGGGGGGTGGGATCCAGGGCCCCGGCGTTTGCCGGGATCGTCCGATCTTGAGCGGGTTGGGGGTGGCGGCCGACCCCGGAAACAGGCGAACACGGCCCCCGTGGATCATGGAGTCCTACCTTTCAAGAGGGTTCGAACTGGTCACTCGTAAGATCGGTCGGCCCAGGGGTCCTGGGTATGGCTGTCATGGAGGAGCCGATCGGATGGCTCAGAGAACATGGCCGCCCGGGGCCCCGCGACGACTCGACCGCCAATTGGGATGTGCGACTTGATCGCTCTGTAGGACTACGTCGGCGAGGTCGTCTGCGGGATCGATTGGCAACGACGAGCTGACGGAGGTGGCCGTGCCCCGGATCTGGGCCGGAATGGACATCGGCAAGGAACATCACCATTGCGTGGTGCTCAACGATCGGGGCGAGCGTCTGCTCTCCCGGCGGGTCCTGAACGACGAAGCGGCCCTACTGGATCTGATCGGCGACGTCCTGGACATCGACCAGGACGTGCTGCGGGCTGTGGACATCAACCACGGCGGTGCCGCGCTGCTGATCGGCCTGCTGCTCAACCACGACCAGCCCATGGCCTACCTCACCGGCCTGGCGGTCCACCGCGCGTCAGGCACCTATCGCGGAGAGGCCAAGACCGATGCGAAGGACGCCTTCGTCATCGCCGACCAGGCACGCATGCGCCGCGATCTGGGCCGGCTGCGGCCCGGCGACGAGATAGCGGTCGACCTGCGTATCCTGACCACCCGTCGCACGGATCTGGTCAGCGACCGCACCCGCCAGATCAACCGGCTCCGCGCCCAACTGCTTGAATACTTCCCCGCGCTGGAACGCGCACTGGACCTGACGAACAAGGGCCCCGTCATTCTTTTGACGGGCTACCAGACCCCGGCCGCCATCCGCCGCACCGGCGCCAGGCGAATCGAGACGTGGCTGCGCAACCGCAAAGTCCGAGGCGCCGAGCCCCTGGCGAAGGCCGCGCTGGAAGCCGCGCAGGCCCAGCAGAGCGCCCTGCCTGGAGAGAAGCTCGCCGTCGCCATGGTGATCCGCATGGCCAAGGCGTTGACGGCCCTCGACGAGGAGATCACCGAGCTCGACGCTCTCATCGAGGCCCGGTTCCGCGAGCACCCCCACGCCGAGGTGATCCGCAGCCTGCCCGGGATGGGCGGCCAACTCGGGGCCGAGTTCGTCGCTGCCACCGGCGGTGACATGGACGCCTTCGCCAGCGCCGACCGCCTGGCCGGCTACGGCGGCGTTGCCCCAGCCGCCCGGGACTCCGGTCGGGTCAGCGGCAACCTCCACCGCCCCCGGCGCTACCACCGCGGCCTGCTGCGGGTCTTCTGCCTCTCGGCGATGGCAAGCCTCAGATCCTGCCCCGCGTCGCGGACCTACTACGACCGCAAACGCGCCGAGGGCAAGGGGCACAAGCAGGCCCTGATCGCGCTCGCGCACCGGCGAGTGAACGTCCTGTGGGCGATGATCCGCGACGGAGCGTGCTATCAGGCAGTACCACCAGTCACGACGGCGACTTGACAACGGCATTGGGATGTTCTCTACGCTTCAAGATCCACGAGGGTGCCGTGTTCGTCCCGCCATCATCGCGCATCGTCGCCCCGTCCGGATCGGCACCCCGTCTCGATGAGCTCGGCAAGCAGGCCGTCCAAGCGCAAGTATGCTCGCTGGTCGATGAGTTGGAGTCCATCAGCGATCCGCGTGGCGTGTGCGGGGTCCGCTATCGGCTCTCCTCGCTGCTGGCCCTGGTGGTCTGCGCGATGACGGCGTCGGGCCACGACTCGATCACGGCGGCGGCCGAGTGGTGCCGCCGGGCCGCCCCGGAGCATCTGGCCGCGTTCGGTCTGCCCTACCACCCGCTCCTTGGCCGTTATCGGGTACCGAGCGAGAAGACGCTGCGCAGTGTTCTGGGGCGGCTCGATCCGGCCGAGCTCAGCGCGGCCGGCTACGCCTATCTGCATCCCCTGCTCACCGCTGCCCCTCGCGCCCCGACGCTTCGGATGCCCGACGGCGGCATCGAGCGCGAACAGCGCCGCGCCCACCACGTGGCAGCGCAAAGCACTCCGGCCCGGCGCCGCCGGTGGGCGATCGCGGTGGACGGCAAGTGTCTGCGCGGCGCGAAACGGCCCGACGGCAGTCAGGTCTTCGTGCTCTCGGCCGTCCGTCATGGTGACGGCATCACCTTGGCCTCCCGTGAGATCGGCGCAAAGACTAACGAAATCCCCGAGTTCCAGCCCTTGTTGGACCAGATCGACGACGCTGTCCTCGCCGGGACGGTCGTGACCGTCGATGCCCTCCACGCTCAACGCGCACACGCCTCTTACCTGCACGAACGCGGAGCCCACTACCTGCTGACCGTGAAGGGCAACCAGAAGAACCTCGCCCGCCAACTCCAGAAACTGCCCTGGAAGGACGTGCCCGTCATCCACCGCGACGACGCCCGCGGTCACGGCCGAGCAGCGCCATGTCCAGGTCGTCACCGTGGACAACCTGCTCTTCCCGCACGCCGCGCAGGTCCTGCGCATCCACCGCAAGCGCCGGCTCTACGGGGCGAAGAAGTGGTCCAGTGAGACCGTCTACGCCATCACGGACCTGCCTGCCGAGCAGGCCAACGCCGCAGAGATCGCCTCATGGGCTCGCGGACACTGGACCGTGGAGAACACCGTCCACTGGGTACGCGATGTTGTCTTCGGCGAGGACAACTCCCAGGTCAGAACCCATAACACGCCCGCCGTACTGGCCGTGATCCGCGACCTGATCCACGGCGCCCTCAAGCTCGCCGGCTACGTCAACACCGCAGCCGGACGCCGAGCCCACACCGACCACGGCCGGGCCCTCGCCCTCTACGGCATCACATGATCAAACCGGACGATCCCGGCAAACGCCGGGGCCCTGGGGTGGGATCCTCCAGGAGGAGGGCGCCAGGGCAGATCATCGCCTCGTCGGCGACGGTCGCACCGAACAGATTCGCCTCGTTGCCGATCTTTACACAGTCGCCGATCGTGCTGCCGGAACCAACGAAAACGTTCTTGCCCAGGGTGCAATCCGCCCAGGAGAATCGAGATCAGGCCCTACGAGCCGCGCAGGACGCAGAGACGCTTGTCCAGCGGCTCACCTTCCAGCAGGGCGGCGACACCTGGACTGGCTACCCCGAGCAGAAACATGCCGTACACCTGTCCCGGACCTTCACCCAGCTTGGGGAGACCACCAGGGCCACCCTCGTCCAGGACCGTGCGCTCGAACCCACCCACTCACCGTCGCTGATGACACGCGCCCTCATCACCATCGACCGGGCCACCTGCCTCGCCCACAACGGCGAGCCGGAGGAGGCAGCCCGGATCGGCGCACAGGCGTATACGGCGCTCCCCTCGGCCTACCGCACCGGCCTCACCCACACGCGCGCCCTCGCGCTCGCCCGGTCCCTTCCTCACGAGATGACAGGCCAGTTCCGTGACGTGTTGGCCATGGCGAATGCGAGTGGTGGTCCCCACACAGCCCCGGATCGTGCGACCGCCGCGCGTTCCTCGCGCTCACCACGACTGAGCTCCTCTGCACCGCCCAACAGTTGCTGATTGTTGCGCCGGTGACCGAGACATTGCCCCTGCGTAGCTGCTACCGGCTTGTGCTCGCCGTGGTCACGCTGCTTGCCAGAAGGCCCTGCGGTCGCGGTGGGTAGCTGTTACCGGAGGTCCGCGTACACCCGCGCCCGCACCCCCGCCCCGTGGAGAGCGCAACATAGACCACGGTTGCCGGTTAGCCAAACCGGCGATCGTCGCGACCATCGGGAGTGATTCCATGTCACTCTGCAGGAAGGTCGCTTCCCACTGTGAAGCAAACCTGTCCCAACGACAATCTAGAAGAGTGGACCGCTCCTCACGTCCAAGTAGTTTGGCGTCCTCGGACCTTTGACCACTCGGAGCGGATGCAGCTCGCCGAAATCCTTTTCGGTCCTGGCCGTTCACGCAGAGCGAAACCGGCCAGTAAGTCGAATGCTTGTCCCGAGGCGATGATCGCTGGTCAGATACTCCTTGAATCCAAGGAGGCCCGGGATGCATAAACGAACCCTGTCACGAGGCTCAAGCCGAGGCACACTGCGAGTCGCTATCTACCTTCGTGTTTCCACGTCCAAGCAGCTCAGGGGGTACGGACTGCAAGTCCAGTTCGAAGAGTCCATAGCCTGGCTCGACTACAAGATCGGCAAGGGAAAGTACACCTACGAGGTGTACACAGACGGAGGCGTTTCCGGGAAGCTCGCCAAGCGCCCGGACTTGAGTGCGCTCAACGCCGACATCGCGGACGGGCGGTACGAACTCGTCATCTTCGGCAAACTCGACCGCATCGGCCGCACGATGAAGGACATTCACCGCTGGGTCTACGACACCACCGACCAGAACGTCCGCGTTGCGACCGCCGACGGCCGCATCGACAGCGATGACGAGATGTTCGGCATCCAGCTCAGCCTCCTCGCATACATGGCCGAACTGGAGCACACCATGATCCTCGACCGGACCATGGGAGGCAGGGAGAAAAAACTGGAGGCCGGCGGCTGGCCCGGTGGCGTCGCACCCTTCTGGCTTGAGCTCCCCGGCAAGGGCTCGAACGCCGCGCCGACGCTTCGAGGGGAAGGGATCAAGCTCCTCGACCAGGGTGCACGGCTCATTGTCGACGAACGCAACAACGCAGAAGAGGCTGCCAGAAGTCTCAATGCACTCGGTTACACCACCCCACGCGGCCTGCCTTGGACCGGCGCCAACCTCATCCGTGTGTTCATGCAGACAGCGCTCGATGGATACATCATCTACCGCAACACCGATCATCCCCGAGGCAACGCGGTCCGCCTCGCATCGGACGGGCGGCCCCTCTATGGCGAAACCGTGCGGATCCCCGTACCCACGCCACTGCCCGCGGAACGAGTGGCCGAAGTGAGAAAGGCTCTCGCCCGACGCTCCTTCGCAAAGAATAGCCAGAAAGAATACCTGCTCTCCAGACGCGTCCAAGCACTCTGCGGAAACCACTATGTTGGAACCCATCGAGAAATCAGAGATCGCACCACATACCGATGTAGCGGACATCGAGCCGAAATCCCCTGTGCCTGCCAAGAGATTCTCGCGGAGCCCCTGGAAAGCGTTGTATGGAAGGAGGTGGCAGACACGCTCAGCGATCAAAGCAAACTCAAACGTCTTGCCGAGGAATGGATCGGTGAAATACCTGACCGCTCCCGCTCCTATCGCGAACGCATAGCTGAAATCGACGAGCAGATCGAAAGAAATCAGCGCATGCGTAAGAAGAAACTTGTCGCGCTTGCCGCGACAATGGCGGCTGACGAAAGTGACGACATTGAAACCGAAGAAGAAATTAAAGCAACCATCGAGGAGGTCAGGGAAGAGCTGAAGGGCAAAGAGCAGCAGCTCCGGAAAATGCGCGATGACACCATGGAATGGCTTCTCGAAGCCCAGCAGCAAGAGACCCGAGCCAAAGAAATCCTCGATCTGGCCCTCCAACCTCGATCCTTCAGGCGTGATCGCTGCCAGTTGAGGTAATCGGTTCATCCCGTTTGTCCCGGCCGGTGCCGGGTGGGATCTTCGCGTGTCGCTG
>NZ_JBFBCG010000126.1:0-11734 GCF_040683105.1 Streptomyces sp. NPDC051020
GCGGCCACCCCACGCCCGAATCCGCAGCCCAGCCCCGAAACGGCCTGCCCGACCCCGAAACGATCAACCGGGAATCACGCCGGTGGATCCGAGCTGAGAGGCAGGAAGTCGAACGACTCGACCTTTGCGACAGGCCAGAGGTCGAAGCCGTCAGGCGCGTATATCTCCAGGACGGGCTGCATCACGATCACCCGGCGAAGTGTTCCGCATCCCCCGTCCGTATCGCCTCCCGATTACGCCGAGCCGAGCACCCTCATTGTCAGCAATCACGCAATTCGGCTCTGTCGCTGATTTCGTGAGGTCTGTGGGTTGGCGTCCTCCACGTTGTCGGGTCAGGGGCTGTCCTGCCCCATGATGCGCAGTGCGACCGCGATGTGGCTGTATCCAGGGATAGGCGACCCGACGGCCTTCTCGTAGCGCACAGCGTCGACGATCCCAAGTTTCTCGCCCGTGGCGAGGGTTCTGTTCGCCGTCCACAGGAGCAGCTGCAGCTGTTCGTTCTGGACGCCGAGGATCTGGGAGGAAGACTCCAGCGGCACGCCGTTGCGAGCCCGCCAGTCGGCTACCGCGGCCCAGAAACCGGTCACGGTGTCCCAGCAGATCGCGCTATGGGGTCCGAGCAGCGGGCGTATCTCGTCGAGGGACCGGAGCGTGTCGAGGCCGTGGGATACGAGGTTTTGGAGGTTCTCCAAGAACGCGACGACGAACTCGTACTCGGCCTCGTCTTCCAGCAGCTCCTCGATGGCCGCCAGAATCTCGGCGGTCGCGCTGTGGTCCCGCTGGGCTGCCCGAAAGGCGACCTGCCGGCAAACCTCCAGGTCGTCGGTGCTTTCCACCGATCCCGGCTTGACACCCGCGATGTCGAGGAGCCGCTGGGAACGCCCGACCGGCCGTCGGCGCCATGGGATTCGCATCGTATCCCTTTCCGTTTGCAGCAATGGCGATCATGGTCACCCGTGGTCGGCCAGCATGACACGGTGTTCCGAGCAGGCTGTTCACGAGGGTCGACGTCGGTGCAAGATGCGGTCGACCTGCATCACAAGATCTGCGACAGAGCCGCATTACGTAACCGTCCACACTCATCTCTGCCAAGGGAGCTGAGCACCTTCGGTTGTACCGTCCTGAGCAGATACGGGTGTACGCCGACAAGCAGGACCGGCAGAGCTCCGGTGCTTGGCTTTGTACCAGTGGCCGGGCATCGTGGACCGCGCCGTCGCCATCGTCACCAGCTACGACGAGGTCGGCGGCTGCACCCTCCGCCAGGCGTACTACCGGCTCGTCTCTGAGGGTCTGATCCCGCACACCGCGCCGACGTACAGGCGGCTGTCCGCACGACTTGCACAGGCCCGCCGAGAGGAGCGGTTCCCCGACCTCATCGACCGGCACGACGTGCTGCCCGCTAGCGGGTTTTCGAAGATACGATCGACCCGCTCGGCACATCCCCACCACCCATTACGCCCATCCCGGCAGGCCAGGAGACCAGATGCGCCGCATTACCAACGCCCATCGCTCCCGGGCTCATCCTCTGGCGTGGTGGTTCCCAGATGACGGGCGGGAGCTGCTGTTCACGACCGGCTGTGAAGGCGACGGTGAATTGCGCTGCTGGGATACCGTCTCCGGCCGCCGCGTCGTCGACTTCGAGGCGGACCCATGGCTCATCGTGCACAACGGCGCCCTCGCGTCCTTGCCAGATGGCCGGCTGATCCTGGCGACGTCCGACCCGGACGGACTGCACCGCTGGGACGCACAGACCGGACAGTCCCTGGGCCGGGTCGACAACACGACAACGATCTGGCAGGTCACCACAGCAACAACCGCGAACGGGCGGAAATTGTTCATCGGGGCGGGCATCGACGGCCACCTCCACCGCTGGGACGCAGCGACGGGCGAATCGGACGGACCGTCCTGGGAGTGCAACCGCGGCTACGTCATCACCCTCACGCCCCTCACCCTGCCGGACGGCACACCGCTGATGGCCACCGGCGGCGAGGACGACACCGTCCGCCGATGGCACGCCGAGACCGGCGAACCCGTCGGTGAGCCCCTGCCAGTCAGCCCCGATGCCCGCGTTTTCAACCTTGCCTCGTGCCGACTGCCGGACCGACGGGTACTTCTGGTGGCACACGACGACGAACAATCGATCCACCGGTGGGACGCAGCGACCGGCGAGCCGTTCGGTCCGCCGATACCCACTGGCAACCGGTATCCGCACACGACCGCCGTCGTTCCGGTCGCCGGCACACCCCGCGTGATCGTGGCATACGACGACGACACCGTCCGCCAGTGGAACGCACTGACCGGAGAGCAACTCGCGCTGCCTCACCCCGGATACCACGCCGCTGCGATACTCCGCCCCGACGGCACCGTCGTACTCGCTACCGGGTCCCGCGACGGTGCGCTGCGACTGGACCACATGAGTACTGCCTAGTGTCCTGCTTGGCCTGCACCAGGTCCTGAGGGAAGGTAGTGGGCTCCATACGCTCAACGTCGGCTTCGTCCGTCAGCCGCCATGCTGCGTGGCCGTCTTCGAGTAGTTGTCGTGCCAGGCGGCCTTGGCGCCCGAGTCGCCGATCCGGTAGACGTCCACCACAGCGCCGACGGCGACAGCGAGAGAGAGGATCACGACCGCGCCCCGAAGCAGTACCGGGGGTGACCATGCGGCACCCGACGTGCCGTCCGCGGCGGGTGCCGAGCGGCGGGCCGTCCACCAGACGACGGCCGAGATCGCAAAGAGGCCGAGAGCCCACGGCAGCAGGCCATCGCCGAGTTCGGCGTGCTTGCGCACCAGCGGGTCGCTGTCGACGTGCTCTTCCAGCCACTCTCCCGCGTGTGTGGCCAACGGCACGCTCGCCAACGTCACAAGCGCGAGAACAGGCAGCAGTAGGCCGAGCCGCCGAGCTCCGCCGGGCCAGGACATTGGGGACGGGCCCTCGGAGAACATTCGACCGGGAAGTACCGCCAGGGTGTGCAGTTTCCTGAACGTCTGTGGCCCGGTTCAGGCCCGGTGGCAGGGTGTCGGAGATGAAGCGCGGGTGGCCCCGGGCCGACTTCACCAGCGGTGCACAATCAATCGGACCCACTCGCCGCTATGGCGTCCGGCGGTTCGGCTCCGTGACGGCCTCCGCGGTCTTCGGCGGCCAGTGCCGGAGCACCGCCTTCGTGCCGTGCACGGCCGCGGCGATGCGGGCGCCCAGGAACGGGTCGCTGTTGCGCTGCCGGAATGCCGTGTCCAGTTCCAGGATTGCGGCGGCCAGCGCCTCGAGCTCACTCAGCCGGGTGAGGAGTTGGGCGCCGCTGCCCTCGCCTCGGGCGGCGGCGGTCACCAGGGCGCGCCATTGCAGGGCCTCCATCTGCCGCTCCAGATCCGGCTTGTCGATGAAATCTCCGTCGCTGACCGCGCGGCAGCGCAGGATCGCCTTGCATCCGAGCAGCACCTGGACCGCCAGCTCGCCCTCCGGGCCGTCCAGATCCCGCCGGACCACGTAGCTGTGGTGCATGCGGCGCAGCACCTCCGCCTTGGAGGTCATGCCGCGTGCCACCGGCTTTCCCCGGCTGGGCACAGCGTCGTTCCACAGCGGCGCGCCCTCAAAGGGCTCGCCGCGCGTCCGTACCTGACCCGGTGCAGATGCCGCCACCGCTCGTAGGACAGGTCCGGGTCGATCATCACCGGATCGGGGTCTGTACGGTGAGTGGTGTAACTCACGAGCTGGAAGCGACAGTTGATGACTGACGTGACGAGTGACATCGAGGCCGGGAAGGCCACCGTGGAACGCTGTGGATGACGGGCTGGTCGCCGAGCTGGTGGCCCGGGCTCAGGCCGGCGGGGTGAAACTCACCGGAGAGGGCGGCCTGCTGCAGCAGCTGACCAAGCGGGTACTGGAGTCCGCGCTGGAGGGCGAACTCCAGGCCTTCGACATCACCTTCGACGGACGACTCACCGCCGGACGCCGCTAAAGAAATCCGAACGAGTTCCACCGTTCGCTACACAGACCCCGGCAGCGATCACGGTCGTAGCGACCGACCAGGGCGGGCCGCGCGGGCGGCGGGCCGTTCAGAGTGGAGTCAGTGCCTGTTCCTGAGGCCGACATGACAGAGCTGCGGTTGTGATTGGTCGGTGAACGGCTCGTTGGATCTGGCCGCCTGGCTGCCTGGCTGCCTGGCTGCCTGGCCCGTGGGCGGGCGGACGGCGGCGAGTCGGCTTCCCACGATGGTGGGAAGCCAGCTCGCCGGGTGGTGCTTCAGTTGGTTGGGGCGTGGGCCGGTCGGTGGGAGCGCAGGATGAGGGCTGCCAGGGTGGAGGCCAGGAGCGTGAATGAGGCGGTGGTCAGGAATGCGGCGCGGGCGCCGGGGACGAACTGACCGGGGACGGCTCCGGCGGCGTAGACCGAGACGACGACGGCGAGTCCGATGGCTCCGCCCAGCTGCTGGACCGTCTGGAGCAGGCCGGAAGCCGATCCGGCGTGCTGCGGCTCGACCCCGCCCATCACCAGGGAGGCGGCCGGCATGAAGGTCAGTCCGGCCGAGATGCCGTTGATCAGCAGGGGGCCGAGGACTGCGGTGGCGTAGCTGCTGGTCGTGTCGATGTTGCTGAGCCAGATGTAGCTGGCGGTCAGGCCGAGGGTGCCGGTGATCAGCAGCGGCCTCTGTCCGAAGCGGGCCACCAGCTTGGGGGCGGTGCGTGCCATGGCGAAGATGCCCAGCGTCATCGGCAGGAACGCGGCTCCGGCAGCGATGGGGCCGAAGTGCAGTACCCGCTGGACGTACTGCACGACCAGGAAGAACGTTGCGATCTGGGAGCCGAAGACCAGGGTCGTCACGGCGAGAGCGCCCAGGCGGCGTCGGTCGCGCAGCAGGGCGGGCACCAGCATCGGGTGGGCGACCCGGCGTTCGGTCATGGCCAGGGCGGCCAGGAGGACGATGCCGACTGTGAGAGAGCCGATGGTCTGGGCGGAGGCCCAGCCGTGCTCGGGTGCGCCGATCAGTGCCCAGACGATTGCCACGGCTGCGCCGGTGGCGCTCAGTGCGCCGATGAGGTCGAAGCGGCCGGGGTTGCGCGGGGTTTCGGCGACGAACCGCGGGGCGAGGGCGAGCACGGCGATGCCGATGGGGACGTTGATGAACAGGGTCCAGCGCCAGGATCCGACTTCGGTGACCACACCGCCCAGGAGGAGGCCGAGGGTGCTGCCGCCGATACCGACGGCGGCGCAGAGGGCCAGGGCCCGGTTGCGTGCTGCGTCGTCGCGGGCGCTGGTGGTGACCAGGGCGAGCACGCCAGGTGCGGCGAGGGCTGCGCCGATGCCCTGCGCCGCGCGGGCGGCGATCAGCAGGGCGGCGCTCTGGGCGAAGCCGCCGAGCAGGGAGGAGGCGGTGAAGACGCTCAGGCCGATGAGGAAGACGCGGCGCCGGCCGTAGGTGTCCCCGAGCCGGCCGCCCGTCAGCATCAGGCCGCCGAAGGCGAGGGTGTAGGCGTTGACGATCCAGGACAGGGCGGACGGGCCCAGGCCGAGACCGGTGCCGATGCTGGGCAGGGCCACGTTGACGATGGTGCCGTCGAGGGTGAGCATCAGCTGCCCGACCAGCACGATCATGATGCCGAACGCCGCGCGGCGGCTGCTGCGCCGTGAGGTGGCAGGAGATTCGGCGGACGAAGCCGGCGGTATGGCGGCAGGGATGCGCTGCGTTGTGGACATGGCGGGATCCTGTTCTGGCCTTCAGGGGCCGACAGAGTGTGAGCGGTGTGCGGGGCGGCCTCGGGCCTGGCCCCGGAAGGGAGGGTGGGGTGGTGATCGCGGGCGTGTGCGGGCCGGCGGGAGGGGCCCGGTCGAAGCCGCGCCCGGGAAAGGGATGTCGGCGGGGGTGACGCGCGCCCGGTGGGCCCGGTCGCCGGGCGCGCGCGTCACGGCTTGGCTGCTCAGACCTGGGCCATGCCACCGTCGGCGAAGAGTTCGACGCCGGTGATGAAGCTGGAGGCGTCGCTGGAGAGGAAGGCCACGGCCTTGCCCATCTCGCGGGGGTCGGCGATCCGGCCGGTGGGGTTGCCTTCGCCCATCTTCTGGACCGCGGCCGGGACGGCGTCGGCGCCCTGCGCCATGCCGAGGGCGCGGCGCAGGGATTCGGTGTCCACGGCGCCAGGGCTGAGGACGTTCATGCGGATGCCGGTGCCCTTGATGTCCTGGATCCAGGACCGGATGAAGGCGCGTACCGCGGCCTTGGCGCCGCCGTACAGGCCCATGCCGGCCGGGGGCTGGATGGAGGCGGTGGAGCCGATGATGACGACGGTGCCGCCTGCCGGCAGCAGCGGGATCGCCGGCTGGACGGTGAACAGGACGCCCTTGGCGTTGACGTCGAAGGTCCGCTCGAACTGTTCCTCGGTGATCGCGCCGAGCGGGGCGTGGGCGCCGATGCCGGCGTTGGCCACGACCGCGTCGAGGCGTCCGTGACGGGCGATGACCTCCTGGTACATCGCCTCCATGTCGGCGAGCTTGGTGACGTCGGCGACGATGCCCGAGGCGTTCGGGCCGATGACGGCGACCGCCTCGTCCAGCGGCTTCTGCTCCAGGTCGGTGATGACCACGCGGGCGCCCTGGTCCACGAATTCCTGGGCGATCCCCAGGCCGACGCCGGACGCGCCGCCAGTGATGACGGCGACCTTGCCTTCGAGCGGGAGGCTCATGGTGTGCTCCTCTAAGTGATTCGCCCGCACCCTGCGGACGACGGCGGTATGTGCTCTACACTCGTAAGTGGAGGCGCCGCCGGTTCTTCGACTATAAGTGGAGGCGTCGCCACTTAGCAAGAGTGGAGGCGTCTCCACTTACTTCTGATGAGGAAGGGCCCTCCCGTGACTACAGACACCGGGCGACCGCTGCGGGCCGACGCGCGGCGCAACCGGGAGAAGATCCTCTCCGCGGCCGTGCGCGTCTTCGCCGAAGAAGGGCTGGAGGCGCACCTTGAGCGCATCGCCAAGGAAGCGGGCGTGGGCTCGGGCACTCTCTACCGGAACTTCCCCACTCGGGAGGCGCTGATCGAGGCCGCCTACCGCAACGAGCTGAGCCGGCTGTGCGAGGCCGCTTCCGAACTCCTGGCAGCCATGCCGCCACGCGAGGCGCTTCGCGCCTGGATGGGGCGCTTCATCGACTACGCCACCGCGAAACTGGGGATGGCCGAGGCCCTCCGCGCCGTCGTCGACTCCGGCGTCAACCCCTACGCCCACAGCCGCGAGCTGATCATGACCGCCCTCACCTCGCTCATGGACGCCGCGAGGGCCGCTGGGGCCATCCGGTCGGACGTCAGCCCGGCCGTCATGTTTGCCGCTCTGACCGGCGTCGCCCTCGCCTCGGGAAAGCCCGAGGAGCGCGAGCAGGCCGAACACCTCCTCGACCTCACCCTCGACGGACTCAGGTACGGCACGGCGGACTGATGCCACCCCGGAAGTGCCGACGGGCTCGCCTCCGTGCGAGCCCGCGGCCGGGCCGGCGCGCGCTGGCCGAAGCTCACCGAGGACGAGGCCGCGCTCGCCCAACGGCTCTACGACGAGCGGGAGGAAACCGTCCAGCAGACCGCTGACATGTTCGGCGTGCCCCCGGTCGACGGTCTACGACACTGGGCGAGGTGTCTCTCCGGCCGAGGGACCGATGACAACCGCCAGGGCAATACTGCAGCTTCCGAATAACGGCGCTTCGCCAGTGCCGTGCTGACACCGTCGACGGTTTGGTCGTCGGGTTCACGGGGCCCAGGCTCCGTCCGCAGCACCTGGCCCTCGTTGTCGGCGACGAGGACAGCCAGGTAAGGCTGTCGGCCCGCCTGGAACCAGTCCTCGCCGCACACATCGGTACCGCCCTGGCGGGCGCGGAGGTGATGGGCGAGCGGCGGACGGAAGGCGAGACATACACCCGGATCCAGACCGACCTCACGGTGGAAATGCTGGCGGAATCGAGCCGACACGGAACGCTCACGGTGGTGCGGATGCGGTGACCCCATCCCTCAGCCTGCTGCCACCGGGGCAAGGAAAAGCCCTTGCGGGCCATGGCTGTTCACCCGCGGGGCAAGGTTTCGCGCAGAACGTGCCGGCGCGCTGCGGAGATGCCGAGCCCGGCTTTCTTGGGGCGGCGTTCCAGGTGGGTGGGTGCGGGGGTGGTGCGGGCGGGCTTGGTGTCGGCGGTCAGGGTGCGGATGTGGTCGGTGAAGTCGGGGTCGGTGAGGGGGAGGTCGATTCCGTCGACGTAGCCGACGGCGGCGGGCATGGGGGTGGGCTCGGTTTTGAGGGCGCCGAGGATGCGCAGGGCGGTAGGCAGCAGGCTCGCGTCGGTCGTGGTCACTTGCTTGACGGATTCGCGCTGGAGGATGCCGGGCGATCGGGGTCCAGGGGCCTTCGCCGGCCAATGCAGTTGCTTTTGCTTGGCGAGCAACTGCTGCGACGTGTGCGGCTGTGCCCGTTCTAGGCTCAGCGCATGAAGATCAATGTGCGGTCAGCAGCTGAGGCGGACCTGCCAGCGTTGCTGACTCTCTACAGCGAGTTGAATCCGGATGATACGCCGTTGCCACAGGCGTCCGCAGATGCCATCTGGGCAGCCATATCAAGGCAGCAGGGACGGACGATCCTGGTGGCTGACGCTGGCGGCACCATGGCCGGAACAGCAGATTGCATCGTCATGCCGAACCTCACACGCAGTGGCCGGGCCATCCTGTTCGTGGAGAACGTCGTGGTGGCCAGCTTCTTCCAGCGGCGGGGTGTCGGCCGTCGTCTGATGAAGTCCGCCGTTCAACTGGGTGAGTCGGCTGGCTGCTACAAGGTCCAGCTGCTGGCGGCGGATGACGAGAATGTACACACCTTCTACGAAGCGTGCGGTTTCAAAGCCCTGGCAGAGGGCTTCCGCCGCTACATCCCTCAGGGGCGTCGCCGTTGAGACGATGCTTGCCCAGGCGGTGACATGGTCTGTGGCGTCTTGAGCGCGGGCCTCCCGGCGCTTCGGCTGCTCTTCTGCTTCTTAAGTCTGGTTGGGGACCCATCGGCCGGGCTCGACTATGCCCCGGCCTGCGCGGGTTTGGACCACGGGCCATCAGTTGGGTTTCTGATCGCGCGGGGGTAGTTCCGGTTGTGAACCTCCCCTCGTAGCGTGAAGACCGTGACTGCAGGGGAAGTTGGGAGTCATGGCGGAGAAGCGACGGAAGTTCGATCCGGAGTTCCGTGAGGGGGCTGTGCGGATCGTGACGGAGACCGGCAAGGCGATCGCCGAGGTCGCGAGGGACCTGGGGATCAACGAGACGACCCTGGCCAGCTGGGTGTCCCGGGCCCGCCGGGCCGGGACCGCGCCGGCCGGTGTCAGTGACGAGCTGGAGCGGTTGCGGCGGGAAAATGCCCAGCTCAAGCGGGACAACAAGGAGTTGGCCATGGAGCGTGATGTGCTCAAACGCTGCATGGTCCTGTGGGTGAAGTAGCCGTGGCGGACCCGTCCCAGGTGGTCGGGGTGATCAGCGACTTCAGGACCGTGCACAACATCCCGCACCGCGTCTCGTGTCGTGTCCTGGGTGTGAGCGAGTCGTGGTTCTACAAGCACCGCATCCGCAAGCCCACCGCGCGGCAGACGCGACACCTGCGGCTGGTGGAGGCGGTCAAGGAGGAGTTCACCAGTTCCGGCGGCACCTATGGTTCGCCGAAGATCTGGGTCGCGCTGGTCCGCAAGGGCTGGCGCATCTCGGTGAACACCATCGCGAGGATCATGGCCGAGCTCGGCCTGGCGGGCCGCAAGGTCCGAAAGCGGCGGGGACTGACCCGGCCTGGCAAGCGGCCGGCGAGTCCGGACTTCGTGCGTCGGGACTTCACCGCCGAGGCGCCCGACCTGGTCTGGTGCGGGGACATGACGGAGATCGACAGCGGCGAGGGAAAGCTGTATCTGGCCACGGTCATCGACCTGTTCTCCCGCCGCCTGCTCGGCTATGCGATGGGAGCTCGCCACGACGCCGACCTGGTCGTCGCCGCCCTGCACATGGCCGCGGCGACCCGCGGCGGGGACGTCTGCGGTGTGATCTTCCACAGCGATCGCGGCAGCGAGTACGGCTCACGGAAGTTCCGCCGGGCCTGCCGCAAACTGGGCGTCACCCAGTCCATGGGCCGGGTCGGGTCGTGCTTCGACAACGCCGTCAGTGAAGCGTTCAACAGCGTGCTCAAGGTCGAGTACGTCCACCGGCACACCTTCGCCACCCGCTCCGAGGCCCGGATCCGGATCGCGACCTGGATCACCGATTTCTACAACGCGCGCCGGCTACACAGCGTGTGCGACTGGATAAGCCCGATCGACTACGAACACGACTACTGGGCCGGCTTCACCGAGGAGCTGGCTGCACAGGATGGTCTCCACAAAACCAGGGGATTGACAGTCCGCCGACTGCAGCTTTCGCCGTTGTGCGCGTCGCACAGGTGCCCAGCGGGGAGGGAAGGGGAGCAGCCCGGGGCCCGGAACACCGTCTGCCCGGACGGAGTTGGGTTGCCGCCGTACTGCCGCCGTCACGCACGCGCGAGCGTGAGTAGACCGCACCGTCCGCCGTGGTTGCCGGGGAGCAGCAGCTGCCGCGCGGGTCCCGCTCGGGGCCCAGCGTCACCACCAGCGGTGCCCCGTACCCGAGCGCCATCCGGGCCAGGGCGACGGCCCCGGTGACGTTGTCGGTGATGGGCTGGGTCCGGATGAGGTTGGCGTAGCCGGTGACGTAGTCGACCAGGTCGAACGCGGTGTTCTCCGGGGTCCTTGCTTCGATGGCCATGACGGTCTCTCTGAGGATTCGGATAGGGGTGCGGCTATGGGTGTTCTCAGTGAATCTGGGCGTGTTTGCGTACGAAGAGCACTGCGGCCACTGCGGCGAGGAGGGCTCCGACCGCTGGGATCAGGACGGCCAGGTGGAGTGCGGAGGTGAAGGCGTCTGCGAAGGCGGCCGAGACGTTGTCGCGGATTCCGGCAGGGATGGCGGCGATCGGGGTACCGGAGGCTATGCCGTCGGTGATGTCCCGGGTGGCTTCGGACGGGACTCCGTGCTGGGTGAGCTGGTCCGGCAGTCGGCTGATCAGCCCGCTGGTGACGATGGTCCCGGTGACGCTGGCCCCGAGCGTGTTGCCGATCTGCCGGAAGAGGTTGACGGTGCCGCTGGCCATGCCTGCCTCGGCCGGGGGAACGCTGACGACCGCGGCGGCGGTGCTGGGCGGGAGGACCAGCGCCGCGCCCGCGCCGAAGACCGCGAGATGCAGGCCGATCAGTGCTGGGGAGGTGTGCGCGGTCTGGGTGAGCATCAGCAGGGTTCCGGTGGCTGCGATCAGGGAGCCGCCAGTGAGGGTGACTTTGAAGCCGAGTCTGCTGACGACCCGCCCTGCCACGGCGCTGACCAGCAGATAGGTGCCGGTCACCGGCAGGGTGAGCAGGCCGGTCTCCAGGATCGATTCGTGGCGGACACGCTGGAAGTACAGGACCTGGGCGATCGCCATGCCGACGAACGCGTACTGGGCGACCATGGCGACCAGATTGGCCGCTGTGAAGGAGGGGTTGCGGAACAGCCGCAGGTTGAGCATCGGAGTGCGGCTGCGGCTCTCGACGACCAGGAAGGCGGCGAGGACCAGGACGAACCCTGTGAAGGACCATAGGACCGCGGGGGTGCCGAAGCCAGCGTATCCGCCCTGGATGACGGCGTAGTTCAGCAGGGCGATGGCGATGACGGTCAGGGCGAGACCTGGCGGGTCCAGGTGCCGTCCGGG